>DAOVZP010000108.1 GCA_030635045.1 Bacteroidota bacterium
GCAAACGTTCGGAACTGCATGAAGCCCAGATAAACCTGAAACTGATAGAAGGGATCTCAGGAACAGGCACAATCACCCTGGAGCAGGTCTGCGAGTTGTATGGACTTAACAAAACCGAAGCCCTGGATAATAAATTCATTCCGTTGATCGACAAAAACAGATTCAACCTCATTCTTCATCCAAAATCCAAAGGAAGTGCCAGGGAATGGGGGGTTGAGAATTTTAAAAAACTGATCGCGATCCTTCCCGATGATCAATTTAAGATTTTTATCAGCGGTACTGCAGAAGAAGGTACATTGCTGAAAGATACAGGCATATTTGAGTCAGGAAAAGCCATAAACCTGACAGGGCAGATGTCGCTTGCGCAATTGATGAGCTTCATAGAAGCCTGCGACGGCCTGGTCGCGGCCAGTACAGGGCCCTTACACATTGCAGCCGCGCTGGGGAAAACAGCCATTGGAATTTATCCCCCCATCAGGCCGATGCATCCCGGAAGATGGGCACCGGTTGGAAAACAAGCAAAATTCGCTGTTATAGAAAAAGAATGCTCCGATTGCCGCAATAATGGAATATGTCATTGCATGCAGGAGATCAGCCCTGAAGTAATTAAAAACCTGATCCCCTATGGGCATGAGCAAAACAATATCCCGGAAATATAGTCAGAGTATGACTTTAATTATATAATATTGATCATTAAAAGCTGATACTTTTTGAGAGAGCAAGTCAAACATATAAAAATCAGTAACATATTAACCC
This sequence comes from Bacteroidota bacterium, assembly GCA_030635045.1. GTDB lineage: Bacteria > Bacteroidota > Bacteroidia > Bacteroidales > B18-G4 > B18-G4. Next base: position 757 of record DAOVZP010000108.1, read on the forward strand.
ATTTGTATTTCTGGGGCCTGGTGCTTATGATCATCTCCATCCCCCTCTCAAGATTCATGATGAGTGTTGCTCAGTTTACCTTGTCAGGCATTATGATCCTTGAGTTCATGTCAATGGAGAATATAAGGAAATTTATGGGCCGCTATCCCTTTTATATCCTGATCTTCATTATTATTCCCGCTGCTATTTACTGGACCCTTGAAAGCCTTGTACAGATTTTTAAAAAGTTTTTCAGGAAGGAAAATCTACCTGCAATAGTATTTCTGTCATTATTTGTTTTACACCTTATAGGCCTTTTGTTTACCGTAGACTTTGATTATGCCTTGAAAGACCTCCGTGTTAAACTGCCATTATTCGTACTTCCGATAGTTTTTACGGTGTCGAAGCCGTTGAATCGCAGACAATTCCATAGCCTGATGTTATTTTTCGTCGGGGCTGTTCTTGCCGGCACCTTTATCAGCACCTTTATACTGTTTACACAGGATATCGACAACCTTCGGGAAATATCCATATTTATTTCTCATATTCGTTTCAGCCTTCTGATCGGCATAGCCATATTCACCCTTGCATATTTTGCTACCGGTCAAGCCGGGTATGGCAGGTTGCTGCGAATGCTGTTCCTGGTGCTGATAGCATGGTTTGGTGTATATATGGTGGTGTCAGCCTCAATAACAGGTATGGTGGTGCTCTTTATTGCACTTTTCGTGATAGCAGTGCATTATACCCTGAAAAAAAGAAACTTATACTCACGCATTGCAACAGTGATATTGCTTCTTGCCCCTGTTATAATTCTGGTGTTTATCATGGGCATTGTAACCGATGTCTACAAAATGAATAAGGTTGATTTTTCCGATCTTGACAAGCAAACTGCCCGGGGAACATTGTACTGGCATGATACCACCAACCTGCAAACAGAAAATGGCCATTTTGTATGGATATATGTTGCAACTGATGAACTCAGGGAAGCCTGGAACCAGAGAAGTGAATATGATTTCGACGGCCTTGACAGTAAGGAGCAGATATTAAAATACACGCTGATCAGGTTTATGAGTTCCAAAGGCTTAAGAAAAGATGCAGCCGGAGTGGAAGAACTTACTGATTCAGACATTTCGTTGGTTGAGGGCGGAGAAGCCAGCATACATTATCATGAACGATCGGTTTTTTATATAAGGCTTTATAAGATCATCTGGGAAGCCCAGCAGTATTTGCGAACCGGTGATCCCAGCGGCCATTCCGCCATGCAGCGGGTTGAATACTGGAAAACATCATCACTTATCATTGGCCAACACCGGCTGTTTGGTGTGGGAACCGGCGATATGATTATTGCTTTCGAAAGGCAATATGAACTCATGAACAGCCCGCTGAAGCCTGAATTCCGATGGCGATCACATAACCAATTCCTTTCCATTACGGTTGGTTTTGGCTTCATAGGCATTATCTGGTTTATGATCGCCCTCATATATCCGCCTGTAAAAACCAGGCGGTTTACAGATTATTTCTATTTGTCTTTCTTCGTGATCATGATGGTTTCAATGGTCTCGGAAGATACGATTGAAACACAGGCCGGAGTAACCATCTTTGCATTTTTCACATCTTTGTTCTTGTTCGGAAAAAAGGATAAAACTTCAATCTAACTGTATATGAGCGAATATGGAAATAGTGGAAATAAAAAGTGGTTGGTCATAGTTAACCCTAATGCGGGAACACGCAAAGGTGAAAAGGACTGGCCAAAGATACAGGAGCTGCTATCCAAACATGATTTCAACTGCCACACTGTATTTACCCAAAACAGGAATCATGCAATAAGCATCACCAGTTCCGCCATTGAGGAAGGTTACAGGGACATTATTGTGGTGGGAGGAGATGGTACACTGAATGAGGTTGTAAATGGGGTATTCAGGCAAAATGTTTGTGCGCCTGCGGATGTTGCCATTGGCATGATCCCGGTAGGCACCGGCAACGACTGGGGCAGGATGTACGGACTTCCGAAAAAGTACAAGAAAGCGATCAAGGTTATCAGGAAGAATTACCGCTTTACGCAGGATGCAGGCTTTGTCTCATATCATGATGAGGAAGGGGCGCATGAACGCTACTTCATCAATGTCAGCGGGATGGGATATGATGCCCTTGTTGCACTCAAGACCAACCGCATGAAAGACAGGGGAAGGGGTGGAACCATGGCTTATATTCTGAACATATTCACCGGGCTTTACCAATATGAAAACATTCATTTTGATATCAGCGTCGACGGAAAAGATGTTTTCAGCGGAAAGGTATTAAGCATGAACCTCGGGATATGCAAGTATAATGGCGGCGGGTTGATGCAGGTACCCAATGCCATCCCTGACGATGGCTTGCTGGATGTTACAGTGATCAAGGCCATATCCAAATTCAAGATCATTAAAAATGTGACAAAACTTTATGATGGCTCCATTGCAAAACTGAAATTCGTGAACACGTACCGTGGTGCAACATGCAGGATCGTTTCCAGGCCACAGGGATCGGTATACCTTGAAGCAGACGGAGAATCCCTCGGGCATTCACCCCTCGAATTCTCTGTAATCCCTAAAGCATTGAAATTTATTATTCCGGAACCGGAAACCACTGAATAATCAAGATTTATTAACTAATTCATTCACAATGGAATTTCCTGAAATCAATTATTGGGCAGTACTGGTATCTGCACTGGCAGTATTTGTGATTGGCAGTATTTGGTACTCCCCCGTATTGTTTGCCAATGCCTGGATGAAAGAACAGGGCTTCACCAGGGAAGGAATGGCCAAAGGGAGTACGCTGAAGATCTTTGGCATTTCATTTTTGCTGATGCTGATCATGGCATTCAACCTGGCTGCATTTATTGGAAATGGAATGGGATGGCAGTATGGAATGACAGCCGGTGCGCTTACAGGTATTGGGTGGGTAGCACTTGCTATTGGCATCAATTACCTTTTTGAGAGAAGGTCGTTCCGTATCTGGCTGATCAATGCAGGATACATGGCTGTGTCCTTCACTGTTATGGGAACGATCATTGGGGCCTGGCAATAAAGCCATTACAATTTATCCGGCAGTGTTTTATTAATCAGATCCAGCAACTCCTTCAGGGCATCCTTTTCAGGAATGTCCTTTATTATGGCTTTACCTTCATAGTAGAGAGTAACTTTCCCTTTTCCCGCACCAACATAGCCGTAATGGGCATCAGCCATTTCTCCGGGACCATTTACAATACAACCCATCACTGCAATCTTTACATTCTTCAATCCCCGGGTATGCTGTTTAACCTCTTTCAGTACAGTCTGAATATCAAAAGTGGTCCTGCCACAAGTCGGACATGAGATATATTCTGTATCGGTGATCCGTACCCCGGTAGCCTGCAGTATATTGAGTACCAGTTTAGGGTAGAGCCTGCTGGAATCACCCGAAATGTGATAATTGTTTCCCTGCGCTTTCAGGATAAGAGAAGACATTTCTGCGGCTGCAATTATTGCCATTTCCTCATAGTCATGATCAGGATAAGTTAGTTTTATCAAGTCCGGGGTCCTGACCTTTCCTTCTGAAGTCCATGGCATCGAAGGTTTTTCCAATCTCCTTATATCAGCATAATGATCCCTTAACTTCTGTGCCACCGGGATTTCTGCCACCGGGTCTTCAGTGAGAGAAACCCTGATGGTATCACCAATACCCATTGCCAGCAAAGGGCCAATACCTGCCGCTGACCTGATCCTGCCATCCTCCCCTTCCCCTGCTTCGGTCACACCAAGATGAACCGGATAATCCATTCCCCTCAGTTTCATTTCTGTTACAATATCCAGGTTTGCCCTGACCATGGTGGGCACGTGGCTGGATTTCATGGAAACAACGAGGTCGTGAAAATTATTATCCCGGCATATTCCCAGAAACTCCATCGCAGAGGCAACCATTCCTTTAGTCGTATTTCCGTGCTGAAACAGTATCCTTTCCGACAAAGAGCCATGATTTACCCCCACACGGATGATTGTGCCATGTTCACGGCAGATATCAGTGAGACGGGTGATCCCTTCCCTTATATCACCAGGGGCAAAATCATGTTGATGTTCTTTTTCTTTGGCCAAAAAATACTGTCTGTCGAGATAATTCCCCGGATTGATCCTGATCTTGTGCACAATGCATGCCGCTTCCTCAGCTACCCTGGGATTAAAGTGAATATCGGCAACAAGGGGGATGTCAAAACCCTTATTCTCCAACGAAGCACGGATCACACCCAGCTTTCCTGCTTCCCGTACATTCCTCGCTGTAATACGGACAATCTCACAGCCGGCTTCATATAGTTCAATTACCTGCCTGGCTGTTGCATCAGCATCCATGGTGTTTGTATTGGTCATGGATTGTATCCTGACAGGCTCAGTTCCACCAAGCAAAAGCTTGCCTATTTGCAATACCCTGGAAATATATGGATCATGATCAGTCATAAGGTTATTCCTAAGCCCGAAGCATACAAAATTAGGTTATGTTCCGGACAAGCATTTTGTAAAATTACTATTCTTACAATAAATAAAGGAAATAATAGTTAATCATAGTACCGTAAAAATTAGCTGAAAAGGTTATTTTTGACAAACAATCAGCCATATGGAATTCTTCTAATAAGATCCATGGCCAGCTTTTAAGTAATAAATTTTGCTGATGAATATAATTAGACAAACAATCCTGATCTTTCTCCTAAGTCTTATCATCGCAACGGCATCAGGCCAAAATGCCGGTGTAGGCCAATGGCGCGACCACCTTCCATTTAACAAATTTATAGCAGTTACTGAAACCCCTGATAAAATCTTTGGGGCAACCCCTTATGCAATTTTGACCTACGATAAGGATGATGAATCAATAGAACGATTTACCAAGATCAATGGCTTGTCTGATATAGGCATCAGCGATATACGATACAGTGAAGAGCTCCATACGGTTGTACTTGCATATACCAATACAAACATTGACCTCTTCAAGGGAAACTATATCATTAATATCCCTGATATTAAAAGGAAGCCTATCCTTGGGAATAAGGTGATCAACAAGGTTTCATTCAGGGGTGATTATGCCTATCTTTCATGCGGCTTTGGTATCGTGGTGCTGGATGTTGTGAAGGAAGAGATCTTCGACACCTGGTATATCGGGCCCCAGGGCAGCCAGATCAATGTATTAGACCTCACTTACAATGATACATCTTTCTTTGCCGCAACAGAGGACGGTATCTTTTATGCTTCTGTATCCCACCCCAATCTGGCGGATTTCACTGCCTGGCAAAGGATGGAGAGCGCCCCCTATCCTTTCAATAAATACAGCCTCATTGAGTTTTATGAAGGAAACATCTTTGCCAACCTGAAAGCAGGGGGCAATATTGAGAA
>DAOVZP010000296.1 GCA_030635045.1 Bacteroidota bacterium
AATTACCAGCTTGAAAATGCCCGCCTCGACATCGACAAAGCTGAAAAGCTTCGAAAAACAAGCTTCAACCTGCCTCCTCCTGAACTCTTCCTTGAAATGGGGCAGATCAATTCATCTCTAAATGATCGTTACCTCTCCGTAAGTCAATCTTTTAGTTTTCCGACAATTTATACCTCACGCGGGAAGCTTAACAGGGCCATTACAGACCTGGAAAATGAAAAATATTCCATGACCCATAGTGAAGTCGTGGCAAGCGTGATGTCGATTTACAGCAACTGGGTATTATATCACGAGCAAATAAAGCTTGTGATCACTATCGACAGCATTTACCAGGATTTCCTTTCTGCGGCCGAATCCCGGTTTGCTTCAGGTGATATCAATGGTTTGGAGTTGATCATGGCTGAAACAAAAGCAGCAGCCATCATGAATGTTTATCAGCGAATAAACACTGAACTGATGGTGGCAGAAAATAACCTGAGAGCACTAATGAACACCGATACAAGATATACACCCTCAGAAAATACGATGGTCCGGCTTGACCTGGTGTCTGAAAAAGATTCTCTCAGCCTGCAGAACAATCCGTACATTTCCTATATCAGGCAATACACTGATTTGCAGAGCGCAGTTGTAAAAAGTGAAGGGGCTCAGCATCTGCCTGATTTTAGCATTGGATATTTCAATCAATCGATCGATAAGGTTAATGGCTTTGACGGGATCCAGATCGGAATGAGTTTCCCACTCTGGTTCTGGAGCCAGGCAGGCAAGGTAAAGGCCGCACGAATCGAGCGTTATAAAGCCGAAAATAAACTGGCAGCTGAGACCAATAGGATCCGGCTGGAACTGGAGAATCATTTCCGGCAACTGGAAAAGTATATGTTTATCCTGAAGTATTATGAAGATAAAGCACTCCGGCAGGCTAATCTCATCCTCGAGCATTCACTGAAAGCTTACTCGGCAGGAAACATAAGCTATATTGAATATGCCAACGCTTCCTCAGATGCCTTCGATATCAAGATGGAATATCTGGAAGCCATTAATAATTTCAATCAAACAGTGGTCAGGATCAATTACCTGATCGGCAGTTACCAGGACTAAAAGAACCACAATGAGTATAAAGAATCCCATCATCAAACTTATAGCCCTTCTAATGATCGCGGCATGCAGCAACCCCCGGGAAGCTGAAAAAACTGAATCATCTGCCCCTACGATAGTTAACGGAGAATTAATACTCAGCAGCAAACAACTTTCATATGCTCATGTTGAATATGGCAGCATTCAAAAACACCGCTTATCAAATGATGTAAATGCCCGTGGGGAACTGGTTTTACCTGTTAATGCAAAAGCTGATCTTGTAAGCCTGTATCCTGGGATCATCAAGTCCGTTTATGCCAGGCAAGGTGCAAGGGTCGTGAAGGGACAACTGCTGGCAAGCCTGAACTCTCCGGCATTCATAGAAGCCCAGCAGTACTACCTTATGGTTAAAAACCAGCTGGGAATGCTTGAACAGGAATATGAAAGGCAGAAAGAGTTAAATAAAGACAAGATCGCTTCCGACAAATATTATCAAAAAGCCCTGTCGGGATATAACGTTGCCCTGGCTGAATATACAGGGCTGGCTCTTCAACTGGAGATGGCAGGCGTGAAAAAGGAATCTCTTGATGCCGGGGAGATCACAGCGGCACTGCAGATCATTTCCCCCCTTAGCGGCCATATTGAACATATCGACGCCAACCCCGGCAAATATGTCATGCAAGACGAACGGCTGATGCAGGTCATCAACCGGGATCAATTGCTCGTTGAATTAAATGTCTTCGAAAAAGATATTATGAAAATAGCTTCCGGTCAAAGGGTCACTTTTAAACTTTCGAATCTGGGCAGTAAGCCATATGAAGCTAAGATTGTCTCTGTTGGCAATATTGTCAGGAAAGATACAAGAGTTGTTAAAGTTCTGGCTGAAATTAGCGATGATCAGGGAAGAATGCTGCCCGGTATGTTTGTAGCTTCAGAGATCCACACCGGCGAAGATGAAGTTGACGCACTCCCGGAAGAAGCAGTTCTCAGGATGGGAAATGATGATTATGTCATATTCTATACCACTCCGTCAAGACAGGGTGAAGAGGGGACTTCATTTATCTCTGTTCCGGTCATTACAGGAAATATCGAAGACGGTTATATCGAAGTAAGCTTCCCCGAAGAAATCCCAACAGATGCCATGATCGTCATTAAAGGCGGGTATTATCTGAAGACGGAATTGGCCAAGCAACAGGAGTAAGAGATATCCGATATTTGATATCCGATATCCGATTTTGATTATGTCCTTTTCCTTTTCCCGGCGATAAACACTATTGCTGTGGTTATTAGCAACACCAGGAATAAAAACACCCAGAACATATACGCCGGCTGGCTGCGAAAAATAGCGGTGGCAAGGTTTCCGATGATCAGCCATTGCACAACATAAGCAAGGGTCACATTCTTTCCAAACCATTGAAGGTAAGCTATTACAGGGTTTTTTCCAGGCCTGCTTATGAGGAATTGAAATGCAAGCACCCACAGTAAAAGGAAGAATAATCCCCAGATGAAGAACAGTATGCCATGGTGGTAGTAATATGGCAGAATTGTACTAATACGCGAAGCCCACGGAAGGAAAAATATGACAGGGATCCCTGATAGAAATACCAGGTAGGTTCCGAATTTCATATAAACCGGATCGTTGGCAAATTTTTTCTCGAGCAGGGCAAATGTAAACCCTGCCAGCACCCATCCTGCCCAGGGAAAAAAAGGAAAATAGGACCACTCCGCATTGCTGATGATAAACGCCATGAAATACTTCCATATACCTTCGCCCTGATACAGAAAAGGAGTATACTCAGCAAGAGCGGGTATGGAAAAAGTGAGCAACAGGAAAACCCAAACATTTTTCCCTGCCAACATCTTAACCAAAGCAATAAAGATCAGGCTAAGCCCGGCAAGGAATAATATATCGACACCGAAAATATAGTGCAGCGGATTGAATTCCAGCTCGCCACGAAATATCAGGATCAGCAAATGAGAATTTAGGCCTGTATTCAGGAAAAAGCCCAGGATAATAAGCTTGATCCCGCGGACTGCCTGCTGTCCGCTGCTTTTTTTCGACAGGGCAGCAAAATATCCCATTATGGCCATGAAAACAGGTGCAGCAGGCACACCTCCAAGAAATAGTGATATATACCCGAAGGAACTGTTATACACCGCTGGCAGCATGAGCAACTCCATTATATGGACCTGTATCATCAGAATTACAGCAATTCCTTTTAATACGTCAGGAAGTGGCTTTCTTTCCATTAAATTGTTGAATTTGACACA
>DAOVZP010000033.1 GCA_030635045.1 Bacteroidota bacterium
ATTGTTCGCTTGTCGTTAATGTAATCCATTGATTGGAATTTTGTTGCAAGATAAATGAATAGAGAATAAAGAACAAGGAATAAGAATAAGAATGAGAATCAGAATGAGAATCAGAATAAGAACAGGGAAGGTCAATTAGATTGTATCGGGCAATCAACAGTTAGGTGCCGGTATTTATTAAAAATCCAGGGAAAGGGAAAAATAGAACACCGGCTTACGGATTTTGCCGTCTTCAACGCCCCAGGCAAGGTCGCCACGCATGAAATAACCGAGTACACGTGTCCGGAGTCCGGCACCAAAACCACCTACCATAGGATCGCGCTGTTGTTCTACCTTGATAAGGAGAGAACCGCTATAGATATATTTGGTATATAAAGAATTCTCCCCGGAATATGGGTTCCAGCTGGTCCAGGCTGTACCTGCATCTACAAATCCAACGAGCTGAAAATTATTAAGAAAATCTGAGCGGATAGGCCTGTTATACAAATATTTGAAAACCGGCATGCGCAATTCAGAGTTGAGCACTATAAAACTGTTTCCGTTCCTGATATTCTGATGAAAGCCACGCATATTGGTTGCCAGGGTCTGGAAAGCATAATTCTGGCTATAATCAATGGGAGTTGACGGGTTAAATCTTGGTGCCAGCCAATTATCCACACCTCCCATATAATAGATCAGCTTATTGTGTCCCATCGAAGTACTGGCAGCAATACGGTTGGCCCAGATAAAGGTCCGGTGGATCTGTATATAGTGCCTGAAATCGATCCCCAGAACGATCAGCTGCTGGTTGCCCTTTTCTATCTGCTGATAATACTCTGCAAAAATCTTATACCTGGTTCCATCATACAGGTTCAACCCAAGTTTACGTGTGTTGTCGTAGATCAATTCTCCCTTTAGCCCGCCCCAATTAGTATATATGGTCTGCCTTTTCAGGCTGATAACATCTGTGGAGAGAACCACGGTGGCATCGTTTCTGTAAGATGCTGTTCCACGCACAGCAAAAACCGGGCTGAAAGGCCATTTCAGAACAAAATATGCTTCATGGGAGTGGTTCCTGATAATATCATAACCATATATGTTTTCTACCGTAACCCTGTGTAATACCACTTCCTTGTCGAGCCTGTGCTTGAGGTTGCTGTAGCTGAACAGGTATTCATTGTTGATCAGGTTAATGTTCAGCCGCACTCCGCCTACAAGGCGGTAATCTTCAAGCAGGTCACTCATGCCAACCTTGAACAGTGCATTAAAACCGGGATTAAGGAATATGGGAGCTCCGCCACCGGCAAAGGGCTGGTATGTCATGTTAATGAAATTGAAATCGATCTGGGTTACAAATTCATTCATGCTGTATTCAACCCTGTAATTCAGTTTTTTGGGGACGACGAACTTGTTTTTATTGTCGTTTTCCAGCATCCACACCGGTTGGTCTTCCCCGGCCACTTTTACAGATGCCTGCCGTTCGAATACATAATTATCAATATCGATCTCCTGATCGTGGCCACCAAGGGTATCGCCTTCGTAAACATTAAAAAACCTCTGTTGCTTTGGTTTGGGTTTCTCTTCCGGCGCAGGCGCAGAAGGGGTTTCACGCAGCCTGGCAGGTACCCCTTGCAATTGCTTCATAAAAGCAGTATTCACAAGCTCTTCCGCTACCGGCATTCCCGGTGAAATGTCCTCCAAAAAGATCTTGAAAAGGTGATCGTCATAAACCACCTGGGCAAGTTGCATGCTTGAGGGGTTTACATCCTGGTAAATGATATTCCTTGTATAATTCGTTACAGGTACCGCCTCCGTGAAATAGCGGTAATGGATAGCCGTATCAACGGCAATGATGGCACTATCAAAGCGAGCAACATATCGATTGTATATCCCATTTTCGTCGCTCAGGTATGTAAACAGTCCATCCGTGTATGGCATGGGATATCGTTCATTGGCAAAACGGGTACTCGTCACACGTCTGAGGACACTACTCTTTGTGTTATAATCAAAAGCAAAAAGGTCATAATTCAGCGGTATTATCTCCGGTGCATCGGCCATCTTAGGGGGAAGTGTATCTGAAACCCTGTTAGAACTGAAAATGATCATTCTTCCGTTTTGTATAAACCGGGGGTAAAGATCATCATAGACGTCATCGGTGATCTGTTCATGAGAGCCCGAAGAGATGTTAAAGAGAAAGATATCCGACTGCCCCCTCTGAACTGCTGATATCACAAGCTTTCTCCCATCATGGGAATAGGAAAAGTCCAGGATCTTTTCAAAATTATAGAGGATGATCTTATTCAGCTTTTGGTTCTGAGTAGAATAAAAGAACAGGTTGATCTCACCCTTTCTCTCCACGATAAAGGCCAGTATATCTCCTGCCGGATGCCAGTCGATGAGTGGATAGCTGTAATCGGTTTTTTCATCAAGTTTATATCCGCCTCTCCAGATACATTTTTTCTTACCGCTTACCAGGCTTTTGAGGTAAATCTTATACCTGCCCATATCATTGGTAACATATGCAATAGAGTTCCCATCAGGGCTAAGCACAGGCCTGGAATATACAAGATTGTCTTTTACTTTGTGCTGAACAACTTCTCCCGGAAGGTAACGGCCCGACTCATCGGAACTGTACTTGTCCATGTAATAGCGTTTCCATTCAATGATCAGGTTGCTGAATGAAAGGCCAATGACATACAGGAATCCATTTTCAACGCTACGCGTAACCTTGGTCATGTGCACAGCATTTGGCACAGCAGAATTCCCGAAGTTATCTGCCACGAATTTCCAAAGAGAATGACCGGCATCGACAGCATCGGTTCCGGTCAGGTGATTGAATTTGTCATACCGGCCTGAGAGGACGCCATCGCGCACCCTGTTATCCACATCGGTATTCCAGCCTTCCGACAACCAGGCCATCAGGCCATCCTCGAACCAGGTGGGCATGGAATACAAAGTATTGTTTTTGATCTGAGAGCCCAGGCGTTGACCGAACATCATCTGTTTGAAAATTATAGATGATATTCCCGCACGGATCTGCTTTTCAAAGTCGGTGTGGGAGCCATCGAAATACAGGAAAACCTTTTTGCCGATAATGTGTGTGATCCCACCGGTATTATATTGCTCATCCTGCATCAGGCCAATATTGCTCTGCTTCAGGTCCGACATGTTATTAAAAATGATGAACTGTATTTTATCATCAAGGGAAGATTCCAGTTTTAGCTCGATCTCACTAATATAATTCTGTGCATAGCGGGCTGTGTATTGTGCCAGCTCCTGCCCGTTCCGGTAAAAATAAGTATCGAACTTATCAAAGCTGTAATAGGTCCACAGGAAATCCTTGTACTGCACCCTGTTCTTGCCAAACGACAGCTGGGATCCATTGTAAAACTGTGCACCGGCTTCATGCGAAAAACATAGCAACAGAAGCAGTAATATGCTGTAGCTGATGATCCGGTGATGTATTATTCTTTTCACAATGACTGTCTTCAATACGCTGGTTAAGCTGTGCTAATTTAGGGAATTTTCCCCGACAAGGCACCCATTACAATCTGAAATCAAATAATGGTAACTTTGCCAGCTGAAAATTGTTATTTTATTAACGTTATCCATCCACTGAATATTGACCGCAGCCCATTTAATACCGACAGAAATGATACAAATCAAAAAATTCGTTTTCAACCCCTTCCAGGTAAATACCTTTGTGCTCTATGATGAAACAATGGAATGTGTGATCATCGATCCCGGCTGTTCCGATGGGACAGAGTCGCTGGAACTCATGGATTTCATTAAGGAGGAAGGCCTGAAACCGGTAAGAATGCTGCTGACCCATACCCATGTCGACCATGTTATGGGCATTAACATGTTGGAAGAGATGCTTGGCATTAAGGCGGAGGCACACGAAGCAGGGCTGGTATTCCTTGATCATACCATAAGTACAGCTGCCACATACGGAATCAGTATTGATAAGAATCCTTCAGTGGTTAACTATATCAAAGAAGGTGATGAGATCACTTTCGGCAAAAGCAAACTTGATGTTTTATATACTCCCGGCCATGCAGACGGCAGCGTTTGTTTTCTGAGCAGAAAGGATGGTTTTGTGATCGTTGGAGATGTACTTTTTCAAATGAGCATTGGAAGGACCGACTTCCCGACAGGAGATTATGACCTTCTGAAACAGAATATTTTTGAAAAGCTGTTTACCCTTCCCGATGATACAGTCGTTTATTCGGGCCATGGCCCTGAAACAAGCATAGGTTTTGAAAAAAGCAACAACCCCTTCCTGTAAATTAATTAAGCATTAAGTTTCGCGGCAAGTTGTTTGAGATCGTGATCCATCATGCATCTAAAATGCTTTTTGGGACACTTTTTATAACCAATCTTGCTGCAGGGACGGCATGACAGGCCTGCAACTTCCAATATATGAGATTTCCCCTCCCCTGCCGGGAGATAAGGATACATGCCAAAGCCGGGGATGGTATTTCCCCAAAAAGAGTAGATCTCTTTCCTGAAGGCGGCTGCAATATGCATCAAACCTGTGTCGTTGGTAAGTACTACAGAAGCCCGGCTGAGGACCGAAGCAGACTGGTTAATGTTATAGAGGCCACAGGCATTATAAACCTTATCCTGACAGTGATCCTTGATGCGTTCAGCCATGTCGTAATCCCCATGGTTACCGAGTAAAACAATGGGTTTATTAATCATGCTGCAGAGCTCAATGATCTTTTCTCCTGGCAGCATTTTTGTGTAATGCATACCGCCAATCACCCATGCGATAAAACCTTCCTGGTGAGATAAAGGCAGATTACCGGGATTCAATATGTCTTCTTCAGGTATAAAATAATCCAGGCCTTTCATGTCATTTACAACACCCAGTTTTTTAACTGACTCAAAATATCTGTCAACGATATGCCTGTCGGGAAGTTTATTGATCTTTAAATTAACGATCAGCCATTTCTTAAAATTGAGTTTGTTAAATGTGCCTGATGGTTTCCGTAAGGCCATTTTCACCCTTGCGGAACGCAGGTTCCTGTGCAGGTCAACAACAAAGTTAAAGTCCAGCTTCTTTAATGTTCTGATAACTGATGCAAGGTCATCCTGAAAAACATGTAAATGGTCGATGTCAGGATTGGCTTTGATTACAGGATAGAATTTCTCTTTGGTAAGAAAGTGTATCTCCGCATCAGGCAGTTGTTGCTTCAGGCAACGGATGATGGGTGTGGTGAGTACGATGTCGCCAATGGAACTGAAGCGTATAATGAGGATTTTTTGCAAGCTTTGTTTTTTTGTATGTTCAAAAATATAAAAAAACTGGGTACAAGGTACAAGGTACAGGGTGCAAGGTGGTGAAAATATATAGTCCGGAATTCATAATCCATAAATTTCCCGATGCCTTTTACTATTTTTGCCCCATGATCCTCATCGACACCCATACCCATTTGTACCTGAATGCCTTTGATGATGACCGTGAGGCCATGGTTGAAAGAGCTATTGCCAGCGGTGTGAAGTATATGTTTCTGCCAAATATCGACAGTGGTTCAGTCAGTGGCATGAACGCCCTGTGTGAGCGTTTTCCTGAGAATTGCTTTCCTTTAATGGGATTGCATCCGACATCGGTAAAAGAAAATTTCCGTGATGAGCTGGCACAGGTGGAAAAGCTCCTCGATGAGCAGATATATTATGGTGTTGGAGAAACAGGGATCGATCTGTATTGGGATAAAACATATTACCGGGAGCAGGTAGAGGCCTTCAACCGGCAGATCGACCTTGCCCTGGAGCATGAGCTTCCTCTGGTGATCCATGCCCGGGAATCATTTACGGAGATCTTCAGGGTACTCGAGAACAGAGATATTTCCGGTTTGCGTGGTGTTTTTCACTGCTTTACAGGCAAGCTGGAGGAGGCTGAGCGTGCCATCAAACTGGGGTTCATGCTTGGTATTGGAGGCGTGCTCACTTACAAGAATTCGGGGCTGGACCATGTGGTTGCTGAACTCGGCACTGAACACCTCATCCTTGAAACAGATGCCCCCTATCTTCCGCCAGTGCCTCACAGGGGCAAGCGGAATGAAAGTGCATATATCATACATGTGGCCGACAAGCTTGCTGAAGTTCTGGGATCCACTGCTAAAAAAGTTGCGGAGACCACCACACGCAACGCATGTACATTATTTAACCTGAACATCTGACCATGGAAGACAAAAACAGGATACTTGTAATTTATACCGGTGGAACCATCGGCATGATCATGGACAAAGAAAGCAAGACATTAAAACCACTTGATTTTGAATATATGTCGAAGCTGATCCCGGAGTTGAATGATTGTGATTATGAGCTCAGTTATATCTCTTTTGAGCCAACAGTAGATTCCTCCAATATGGATACTGCCTTATGGGTAAAACTTGCCGGCATCATAGAAGAAAATTATGAAGCTTTTGATGGCTTCGTCGTACTACATGGATCGGATACCATGTCATATTCCGCCTCTGCGCTCAGCTTTATGCTGGAGAACTTAAACAAGCCGGTCATCTTTACCGGTTCACAATTACCTCTTGGAGTAAACCGTACCGATGGTAAGGAAAACTTTATCACCTCGGTGGAAATCGCCTCCCATCATGAAGATGATACACCAATCGTACCGGAAGTATGCATATACTTTGAGAACCAGCTTTACCGGGCTAACAGGACATTCAAATACAATGCAGAGAACTTCGATGCTTTCAGGTCGGTAAATTATCCTGTCCTTGCTGATGTAGGTGTTTACATTAAATATAATAACAACGTCATCAGAAAACCTAATTTTAAAAAATTAAAGGTCCACAAACACCTGGATACTTCGGTAGCAATCCTCAAGCTCTTTCCCGGCATCCGGGATAATGTTGTCAGTAGCATCCTTGGCATTGAAGGACTGAAGGCCGTTGTTCTTGAAACTTACGGAACGGGGAATACACATACTGATGAATCTTTTATCCGGATCCTCAGGGGTGCCATTGACAATGGTTTATTTATCTTGAATGTTACACAATGCAAGGGAGGGGCCGTGGAGCACGGAAAATACCAGGCCAGCGTACCTCTTTCAGAAGCCGGCGTGGTAAGTGGCCTCGACATGACCCTTGAAGCCGCCGTAACAAAGCTCATGTTCCTGTTGGGGCAGGGCTATTCCAACAACAAGATGAAGTTGGCAATACAAACATCTCTGAGGGGCGAATTAAGTGTATGACAACCTAATAATCCGGTAATTCGCATGGAAATTATTTTCTGCACGGTTTTTGCAGTAGTCAGACAAAATACAATGGATTAAACCTGACATAAAATTTAGAATAGATTTGCTCTTTTTATGATTTTTTTATTACTTTAGCTGCCTGATAATTGGATTCGGATTAGGCCTGGAAAGATACAGGAGAGGTGGCCGAGTGGTCGAAGGCGCACGCCTGGAAAGCGTGTATGCGCCGAAAGCGCATCATGGGTTCGAATCCCATTCTCTCCGCTTGAAACATGAACGGAAATAAATTAATAATAAAGATAACTATCAAAAATTTTCAAAACGTAGAATTTAACAATTATTGGCTATGAAAAAATTAATTGCTTTTCTGACCATCGCAGGAATGCTGGTGTTTGCAGTTTCAACAACTTATGCGCAAGACCCTGCTGAAGGTACTCCTGAACCAGCTGACACAACTGTTGTTGATACAACTGTTGTTGTTGTTGCTCAACCGGAAACACCCATGCAGACTATCGTAGATGAACCTGTTGAAGTAAAAGGCTTCCACCAGGTTCTGAAAGAACAATTTATTCAAGGTAATGCCATGTTCATGAGTTTCGTACTGCTTGCCCTGATCTTCGGGCTTGCAATTTGTATCGAAAGGATCATTTACCTGAACCTCTCAACAACCAATACCAAGAAACTCCTCAACAAAGTTGAAAGTGCCATTGAAACCGGAGGTGTTGAGGCAGCAAAAGAAGTTTGCAAGAATACCAGCGGACCTGTTGCCAGTATATTTTATCAGGGCCTTTTCAGGTATGAGGATGGTCTTGCTGAAGTTGAAAAATCAATTGTTGCTTACGGAAGCGTTCTTATGGGAAGGCTGGAAAGCGGCCTCTCATGGATTGCCCTCTTTATCGCCATTGCCCCGATGCTCGGGTTTATGGGTACTGTAATTGGTATGATCTCTGCTTTCGATAACATTGAAGCAGTGGGTGATATCTCTCCTGCTGTTGTTGCCGGTGGTATTAAAATGGCACTGCTTACAACTGTATTTGGTTTGATCGTTGCGATCATTCTCCAGATCTTTTACAACTACATCATCTCAAAAGTTGATAGTCTTGTAAATGCCATGGAAGACAGCACAATTTCATTCATTGATATTCTTTCAAAGAATAAATAAAAGACAATAACCATGACTGTTCTAGCATCAAAAATATTGCGCATATTTCTGGGAGTACTCCTGGCAATATCGGCACTGCTGATGATCCTCTTCTTTGTGAATGTGGTCTCTGTCGACATGGTGATATACTGGGGATACTTTCTCCTGATCTTTACGGCAGTGATTGTCATCCTCTTTCCTATTGTGTTTCTTATCATGAATCCCAAAAATTCTATTAAGATATTTATTTCACTGGGAGTTATGGTGGTTATTGCAATCATTGCCTATTCACTGTCGCAGAATAATTTTACTGAACTCCAGCTTGAAGAGCTTGAGACAACAGCTGACACAGTTAAATATGTTGGCGCCGGATTGATTTTCACTTATATACTTGCCAGTTTGGCAGTGCTTTCAATCATCTACGCCAGTATTTCAAGAATCTTTAAATAAGTGTTATTATGGCATCCAAAGAAGTACCTGAAATAAATGCCGGATCAATGGCGGATATAGCCTTCCTTCTATTGATATTTTTCCTGGTAACCACTACCATGGACGTTGATACAGGGATCACAAGGAAGCTGCCTCCACCCGTTGAAGACGATACTAAGTTCGACATCAATGACAGGAATATTTTCAAAGTGCTGGTGAGCAGTTCCGACCGCCTTATGGTGGAAGGCGAACGTAGTGATATCAGTACGCTCAGAGATGACGTCAAGGCTTTTATGACCAATCCCACAAACAGGGAAGACCTTCCTGAGAAGGAATTAAAGTTCATTGAGAACCTCGGAGAGATAGAAGTATCGAAAGGAGTCGTGTCGTTGAAGAATGACCGGGGGACTTCTTATGAAATGTATATTAAGATCCAGAATGAACTTACCGCAGCTTTCGCTGAACTCAGAGATGAGGTCTCGTTGCAATTTTACGGGGTCAAATTCAAAAACCTTATCAATAAGGATTATCGAAAAGCCGTACAAAAGGCAGTTCCGATGGCTATCTCAGAAGCTGAACCTGAAAATATAGGAGGAAATTAATATGGCCCGCTTTAAAAAGAAAAAATCAACAGGCATGCAGAAGATCAATACTTCGGCCCTCCCGGATATTATCTTCATGCTGCTTTTCTTCTTTATGGTAACTACTACCATGCGTGAAATTACGCTTATCGTTCAGGTGAAACCTCCGGAAGCTTCAGAAGTACAGAAACTGGAAAAGAAATCCCTGGTCAGTTATATCTACGTTGGGGTTCCTTTGAAAACACAGTTTGGTACCGAGTCCAGGATACAGCTGAATGATGCATTTGCATCCACCAGTGAGATCCCTGAGTTTATCGCTTCCGAAAGGGAATCAAGAGATGAAGCAGATCGTGGGTTCCTTATAACTTCCATTAAAGCTGATAAAGCTACACGTATGGGGGTTATTACAGACATTAAACAGGAACTCAGGAA
>DAOVZP010000271.1 GCA_030635045.1 Bacteroidota bacterium
AGGGATTTTGCTTTTGCCAGGCACTTTGATATCCCTATCCTCCAGGTTGTAAGTCAGGACGGTGAGGAAGCGGGTGACCCAAAAGGCTGGGAAGATTCTTATGATGCCAAAGAAGGCGTAATGATAAACTCAGGATTTATCACGGGCATGGATGTCCGGGACGGGATCAGGGCAGTTATTGATAAACTGCAAGAAGACAGCATAGGCTTCGGAACGGTGAATTACCGCCTGCGCGATGCGATATTCAGCCGTCAGCGCTATTGGGGCGAGCCATTCCCGATCTATTATAAAGATGGGATGCCATACACCCTCGACGAATCAGAGCTTCCCCTCGAATTGCCTGAGGTTGATAAGTACCTGCCCACGGAAACAGGCGAACCTCCGCTGGCACGGGCAAAAAACTGGGTCAACAAGGATGGATACCCGCTTGAAACGAATACCATGCCCGGTTTTGCAGGTTCGAGCGGCTATTATTACCGCTATATGGATCCAAAAAACGACAAAGAATATTTTTCAA
Organism: Bacteroidota bacterium; assembly: GCA_030635045.1. Taxonomy (GTDB): domain Bacteria; phylum Bacteroidota; class Bacteroidia; order Bacteroidales; family B18-G4; genus B18-G4. Next base: position 518 of record DAOVZP010000271.1, read on the forward strand.
AGGAAGCCAACGGATACTGGCAGGATGTTGATCTGTATATTGGCGGAGATGAACATGCCAGCGGCCACCTGATCTATTCGCGGTTCTGGAGCATGTTCCTTTACGACATCGGCCTCGCCTGTAAGGCTGAGCCCTTTAAGAAGCTTATCAACCAGGGCAAGATACAGGGCAGATCAAGCTTTGTGTACAGGCTTAAGGGAAGTAACAATTTTGTTTCAAAGAACCTCATTCAGGACTATGAAACCACTCCTATTCATGTTGATATCAGTATGGTTGATAATGATATCCTTGACCTGGAAGCATTCAAAAAGTGGCGCCCGGAATTCAGGGATGCCGAATTCATACTCGAAGACGGGAAATATGTCTGCGGATGGGAGATAGAGAAGATGTCTAAATCCAAACACAATGTACAGAGCCCCGACGAGCTGATAGAAAAGTACGGAGCAGATACTTTGCGTTTGTACGAAATGTTCCTTGGCCCGCTTGAGTACCATAAACCCTGGGATACCAAAGGAATTGAAGGTGTTTTTCGCTTTATCAGGAAGCTTTGGCGCCTGTATCACGATCAGGATGGTAACTTCGCCATGACCGATGAAGAACCGACAGCGGCCGAACTGAAGATCCTGCACCGCACCATTAAAAAGGTGAGGGAGGATATTGAAAGGTTTTCTTTCAACACCGCGGTAAGCACCTTTATGATCTGCGTAAATGAGCTGGCAGACCTGGGCTGCAGGAAAAAAGGGATACTTGAACCCCTGGTTGTCCTTATTTCGCCTTATGCACCACATATTGCAGAAGAGTTATGGCTTAAGCTCGGCCATAAGCAAAGCCTGGTATATGATGAATACCCTGAATGGGATAAAAAATACCTGATTGAAGATACTTTTCTGTACCCGGTTTCTTTTAACGGGAAATTAAGGTTCAAATTGGAATTCCCGCTCGACATGAGCAGGGAAGATATCGAAAAAGCAGTACTGGAAGCCGGGGAAGCACAAAGATGGCTAGAGGGAAAACCACCAAAGAAAATTATCGTAGTCCCTAACCGGATCATCAATGTGGTGGTTTAAGTTTTTTTAACATTGAAATCCTTTTTTGGAATGCTTTTTGAAATACAGGTACCAAACAGATAAGATGATGAGAAAAGCAATCGCTTATATTTGTTTCTTACTCCTGTTCATCCCACCGGGAATGATGGCTCAGGACACAATCCCTTATGTTGATGAGATTCCATTCCAGAGGGGTGAAAGCGGGAAATACCGTGTTTACTACGACTCATGGCTTACCTCCGGCATCTCTGCCGGGGTGGGGATCATCAGTATCAAGGATGATGTAAGGCAGTTCAATGGCAGAAACACATTCCACCTGGAAGTGATCGGTAAATCGGTTGGCTTTTTTAGCTGGTTTTTTAAGGTTGATGATCGTTTTGAATCCTTCGTCGATGAAGAAACTATTGTACCCTACCACTTCATACGACGAACCCATGAAGGTTCTTATAAATATGAAGATGAAGTGGACTTTGATCATGTGAACCATATCGCCAAAAGCCGCAGAACAGAAAAGCCCATTCCTCCTGATATAAAGGATATCGTTTCGGCATTCTATTATATGCGCACTATCGATTTCAATGGTGCTGAAGAAGGACAGGAATACATGCTCGACTTTTACCTGGATGATTCTGCCTATGTTAGCAAGATCATCTACCTGGGAAAAGAGATAGTAGAAACCAGGCTTGGGAAGTTCCGCTGCCTCAAATTTAAGCCAATGGTTGCCCAGGGGGAGATCTTCCAGGAACCATACCCTATGATACTCTGGGTGACCGACGACAGGAATAAAGTGCCTATATTGGGTACCTCTGCAGTAATTGTCGGATCGGTTAAAATTGAACTGGTTAAGATCGAAGGATTGAAATATCCTATGGATGCAAAACTTAATTGACCCCTGCCCAACAACTGCCGTTGCTATTATTTATCACTCGTTTACACTTAAGACCGATCCATATCCGGCTCATATTGTTAAATTTGTTTATGGAATAATGATCATTCCAACATCTCATTAAAAAGAATACACTAATACGACCACTATGAAAGCGAAGTATGTTAATATGCTGTTTCTGCTGGGATTTGTAATTACACTTGGCGGATTTTCAATAAAAACTGTTATTGCAGAAGGTGCTGTACCACAATTTGACTATGGCAAACTATGGCAGCAAGTGTATGAGTACGAAAAAAAGGGTAAGCCCAGATCGGCCATCGGCATTGTTAACAATATCTATGAGCAGGCAAAGAAAGACAGGCATGAACCTCAGATGATCAAGGCCCTGGAATATGGTATCCGTTTGAGTTCACGCTTCGAAGAGGCATATTATCAAAAGGGAATCTCCGGAATACAGGCGGAACTGCCCAATTTCACTGCTCCTTCCACACAGATACTGCATTCCTTGCTTGCCGATCTCTATATGGGCTATTATTTCGCAAACCGCTACCTGATCCTTCAGCGCACCAATGTTGTTGATTATGAACTCAGCGATATGGTCACATGGGATCAAAAGTTATTTGCAGAAAAGATCTTTGAAGCCTTAAATAAGTCTCTTGAAAACCCCGGATTACTTCAAAAAACGCCGGCCTCGGATTTTGCTGATATCATCTCCAAAGGGGATTCACTCAACATTTTCAGGCCTGCTTTATACGATCTGCTGGCGCATCAGGCACTGGATTTCTTTCGTAATGATGAATTTATGAGCAGCCGGCCGGCCATCAGGTTTGAGGTCGATGATCCGCAAATGCTCGACATTGCCAATGCATTCAGCAAACTAAAGTTGGAAGAAAAAGAAATCTTCTCCATGAAATTCCATGCGCTGAAGCTATATCAGGACCTGATCACATTTCATCTTAACGACAAAGATCCTACTGCCCTCGTCGATCTGGATCTAAGCCGGCTGGATTTTATTTATGAGCATGCCATCTTTGATGAAAAAGACAAGTTATTGCTGCATACGCTCGAACAGATGGAATCAATGTATATGGGAAATGAAGC
>DAOVZP010000121.1 GCA_030635045.1 Bacteroidota bacterium
AGCACTACCTTCTCTACGTATGTATTGGTTTCCGTACGTATTTCCACAAAATACAATCCGGCCTCCAGCTCACTCAGGTCAAGTGTCTGAATAACGCTATTAGCAGGATGATGCGAAAGCACAGCCTGCCCGTTCACATTCCTGATAATGACCTGCTCAAGGCTTTCCGTTCCTCTTGCTTCAATGAACAGCTTCCCATTGCTGGGGTTGGGATAGATCGAGAAAGCTTTCAGATCGGCTTCTTCATCTATTCCAAGTCCTCCAACGTGGATGTATTCTTCTTGAAGAAGTACATCTGCACCGTATTCGTTTATTACCGTCAGGCTAACATGGTATATACCCGGAGTGTTGTAAATGATCTCAGGAGGGTTTTGCTGGTTAGATTGATCCGGTGTTCCCCCTTCGAATACCCAGGCCCACTCAGTTGGGTTATAGGTCGAGAGGTCAGAGAAGATCACCCCTTCACCTTCAAGGATCAGGGTCTGACTGGCAGAGAAATCCGCCACCGGTGCATAATCCACATTGATAAAGTCGGTCATTGTCATGGTGTTCGATCCGGCCGGGTTGGTCACGGTAAGCTCCACAGTATACAGTCCGGGTGTATCATAAGTTATCGGCGGTGGTTCCTGTAAACTGGATGTGGCCGGGTCACCACCATCAAAGGTCCATTCCCACGCCGTGGGGTTGCCGGCCGACTCATCAGTAAAGACAGCCCCGTAGCCGACCCCAACTGTGTTATCCTCTACAGTGAAATCTGCTGTTGGTTCAATATAGGTCGATTCTCCAACGTGGACGCCTACACCTGTGATAACCTCGCCGGAAGCTTGATTTTCGATGAATGTCAGTACCTCGCAATTGCTCATAATATATCCTGAACCTGTAGCATCCCATGAGTATTCGAGAGTTACCAGGCTTCCCTGGGTGGTGGGCTCCGTGATCAGATCACCCCATTGCCCCACAAAGGCTTCCCTGAAAGTATGTTTATGGGTATAAGAGCTGGATCCACCGGATTGCTGCGAAACAAGATCGTTCTCAGCAAGCAGCACATAAACAGTGTTATCATCTGTCATATTATCAGTGTAATATATTTCTACAGTTATGTTAAGCATTTGCGTCATAAAATCAAAAGTTGTTGAAAGCCCCATATTGGCCGGGGATGGCTCTGCCATTATACCATCGGCATAACCTGCCCACTGTGCACGGCTCTGAAGGCGATCACCACCATAGATCCTTCGATTGATAAAGGAGCTCGGCATGAACCGGCCTGATCCACAATATGGTGTTGTATAAAAAGCGTTGGGATAGGTCCTTCTGAAATCCGGGTCGCCAGGATAAGGGGCAGTGTAACTGGAATTCGAAGGATGGTATGCAATACAGAATGCCCTGTAGGGATTGGCAGCAAGGATGCCCGCCATCACGACATGCCCTGCCGGGCAGTTAGGGCAGGATACACCCGTGAATTCTTCAAGGATGGCATTTTTGTCCAGCGGCTCGGTGCTGACATAATTTTGTGCCATTATCGCGGATGTGATCAGGAGCAGGATTGTAAAAAGGATAGATTTAATTTTCATAGGAATATAGTTTAATATGTCTCTATGCAAATATAATGTTTAATGGCCGCTTTGTAAAGCATATTCCAAATAATATTTTCCTGTAAAGTCAATAAATCTAATTTATCTCAATATATTTGCAGCCGAATTAATTCAGCCAACTTAATAGATATTACAATGAACATAAAAGACAAGGGGATCAACACCAAGCTGATCCATGCCGGCGGTTTCAAGGATCCGTTGGGAAGTGCAACCACACCCATTTATCAATCTTCGACATTCTCATTTGAGAGTGCGGACCATGGAGCACGCTGTTTTGCCGGGGAAAGTGATGGATATATCTATACGCGTATAGGAAATCCAACCATCGGTGAACTGGAAAAATCTGTTGCCGAACTTGAGAATGGCTATAACGGGATTGCTACTTCATCAGGGATGGGGGCTATTACCACTGTATATATGTATTACCTGGGTGCGGGTGCCCATATGGTCAGCCATAATGCAGTTTATGGCCCTGCCAGGGGGGTGATGGAATCCCTCTTCTCTAAGTTTGGCGTCGAATATTCTTATGTCGATACCACCGACCTGGATCAGGTCAGGGCGGCAATTAAGCCAAATACGAAGCTGATCTATACTGAAACTCCTGCCAACCCTACAATAGGGATCACAGACCTGAAGGCGCTTGCTGCGATTGCACATGAGCATAATCTCCCGCTTGTTGTCGACAATACATTTTGCAGCCCTTACCTGCAGCGGCCGCTTGACCTTGGAGCCGACATGGTAGTGCATTCCATGACCAAGTTTATCAATGGCCATGCCGATATTGTTGCGGGTATGATCGTTACTAAAACCGAAGAGGACTATAAAGGTATCCGTCCGGTTATGGCCAACATGGGTTGCAACATGGATCCGCATCAGGCGTTTATGACTCGCAGGGGATTAAAGACGCTAGGGATCAGGATTGACCGTGCTCAGAAGAATGCTATAAAGGTGGCTGATTACCTGGATAAACACCCAAAGATCGAGTGGATCATGTATCCCGGCCTGGCATCGCATCCGCAGCATGAACTTGTTGCTGAACAAATGGACGGCCCCGGAGCCATGATGAGCTTTGGTGTTAAGGGAGGATATGAGGCAGGTAAAAAGATGATGGACCACGTTCAGTTGGCCCTGTTGGCTGTTTCACTTGGCGGTATTGAAACATTGATACAGCATCCGGCTTCTATGACACATTCTAAATTGTCGCCTGAAGCTAAAATGCAGGCCGGGATCAGCGATGAACTGGTTCGTTTGTCTATCGGTATAGAAGATGTTGATGATATCATTGCCGACCTGGAACAGGCCCTTACTCATGTTTAATTGCTATTCATTATAACATCTTCCTTGCAGAGTGCTTCTTCCTTGCTGAAAAATTGTATTTTTATTGTTGATTTGTGATTAATGATAAAAAGGATGTTTCATAGGGCTTTGATTATGTTGCTGCTTCTCATGTGTGCAGAGCAGGCCATGCCACAACGTGTTGCCCTGGTACTCAGTGGTGGCGGCGCGAAGGGCCTTTCGCACATAGGTGTGCTGAAAGCCCTGGAGGAATATGATATCCCGATCGATTATATTGTAGGAACATCCATGGGCGCTATCGTAGGAGGCTTGTATGCCAGCGGATATTCACCCGACACCATTGCAACGATCATGTCTTCTGAGAAATTCCAGCGTTGGTCGTCCGGAGCGGTACAAGATAAATATGCATATTATTTCAAACAACAGGACCCCGATGCTTCCTGGATCACAATAAAATTCAATTATGACGATGTAACACGCAAGATCACCCCTAAAGTACCTATCACACTCATCCCTCCATATGAAATGGATTTCGATGTGCTCGAACTGTATGCCTCGGCCAGTGCTGCAGCCGATTATGATTTTAACAATCTATTTGTTCCTTTTCGCTGTGTTGCTGCTGATATCGATTCCAACAAGATCATTGTGCTGGAAGATGGACAATTGGGGACTGCCATCCGGGCCTCCATGACCTTTCCGTTTTATTTTCAACCGATCGAGATTGATGGAAAATTCCTTTTCGACGGGGGTATGTATAACAACTTTCCTTCCGATATAGCCAGAGAAGAGTTTTATCCTGATGTGATCATTGGCAGTAAAGCAGCAGGCAATTATGAATCAGCAGGTGGTGATGATATGGTATTGCAATTACAAAACATGTTGATGGCGCCTGCCGACTTTAGCCTTGATTCTTCATCCGGAATTCTGCTTGAGCATAAGTTGGATGACCGTGCAATTTTTGACTTTTCACGGGCAGATGAGTTGATAGATGCCGGATATCAGTCGGTAATTGAAAACCTTGGGGGCATTTATGATCTGGTGCCCAGAAGGATTGATGCCGGTGATGTGGCCCAACGAAGGAATGCATTCCTGGATAGAAAACCTCCCATACTAATTGATTCCATCCATATTGACGGGCTTAACAGGCCACAGGCAGAATATGTAAGAAGCCTGTTTAAACACAAGGACCAGCTGATTACCATTGAATCGGTTAAATTGCAATATTTTAAACTTATTGCTGATGATAAGATCAGTTCGATCTTTCCTGAGATCAGGTATAATACATTAACCGGCTATTATGATCTGTATCTTAACATCAGAAAATCGGAGAACTTTGTCGGGTCCCTGGGGGGGAATATAAGTTCCGGAACAGCCAATACAGCATTCGTTGGTCTGGCATACCGCTATATGGGACGCCAGGCCATGAGCTTGAAAACCAACCTTTACCTTGGAAGGTTCTATAATTCTTATTCGCTTGCCGGCCGCATCGATTTTCCCACGCAGCTGCCGTTTTTTATGGAATTGGGTTATATCTATAACAGTAAAAACTACTTCAGGAACTCAACCTATTTCTTTGATGATAAAACACCTTCTTTCCTGATCTGCAAGGAAAGCTATGGATACTTCGATCTGGGTATTCCTGCCTCACACAGGGGCAAGATGGTGCTTGGTCTTAACTATGGCGGGACGAGAGATGAGTATTATCAGAGCAATGTTTTTGGCAGGGAAGACACTGCAGATATTACCAGGTTTGATATGATTTCACCACGCTGGATGTTTGAGCTTAATTCGCTGAACAGAAAGCAATTTGCGGATGCCGGTGTCAGGTTTTTGACTGAGATTCGCTATGTCGATGGCACAGAGATACATACACCCGGCAGCACATCAACAGAACCTGAAGAAAGTGAACATAAGCATTCGTGGGTGCAGCTGCGCTTGCTCTATGATAATTATTTCGAACACCTTGGCCCAGTGTCAGTAGGTTTCTACGGGGAATTATTGCTTTCCACCCAGGGCTTCTTCGATAACTATACCTCCAGTATTCTGGCTGCTCCTGCCTTTGAGCCTGTACTGGAAAGCAAAACACTTTTCCTCCCCAAGTACAGGGCGTATAATTATGGTGCAGTAGGATTGAAATTTGTCGTAGATGTTTACCGAAAGATCGACTTCCGTATTGAGGGATACCTTTTCCAACCTTATCAGGAAATCCTTGCAGATGAAAATATGAAAGCAACCTATGGTAAGGAATTTGCTTACCGCTCTGTAATAGGGTCATCTTCAGTGGTTTGGCATAGTCCGCTCGGACCCTTGAGTGTTAGTGTTAACTATTATGACCGCAACAATGAAAAGTTTTCTGTTTTCTTCAATTTCGGCTACATCATTTTTAATTCCTCAATATCCAATGAGTAAGCCCTGAGGACTGAAAATCTTTGCTTTTCATGCTGTTAAAAAGATTTTGCGAGATGTAAAATATTGTTATTTTTGCAGTCCTTATTACATAAGGGAACCTAACTAGTCTTTCATTAGACACATTTGAATAATGTCAATTGATTATGGAAAAGAAGAAAGCTATCGATCAGAATCCGGATGAGGCTGTCAGCCCGGAGGAGAACGTCCAGACTGTTGAAGAAACAACGTTGAAGAACGAAGAACCGAAGACCGAGGAACAGAAGACCGAGGAACCGAAGGCCGAGGAAGAGAAGACCGAGGAACCGAAGACCGAAGAACTGAAGGCCGAGGAAGAGAAGACCGAGGAACCGAAGACCGAGGAACCGAAGACCGAGGAACCGAAGACTGAGGACCTGAAGGCCGAGGAAAAAGCGCCTGAGGTTGTGGAAGAAATACCTAAGACTGAAAAAAAAGGCGCCAGAGGCTGAGAAAGAAGCACCGAAGTCTGAAGAAGAGACGCCAAAGTCTGAAGAAGAAACGCCAAAGACTGAAAAAAAAGCGCCTAAGGCTGAGAAAA
>DAOVZP010000159.1 GCA_030635045.1 Bacteroidota bacterium
CATGGGGGGTAATAAAATCATTAAGATCAACGATACGACTGCTTTTGTCGATAAGGTCAATAATCAGTACGTGATGGATCGTTTGCGGGGGAAAAAAGGCACCAGGGTTGATGTGAGCATATACCGTAAAGGCCGGGAAGAACTGATTGAGTACACCATTATCCGTGATAAGATCCCCATTAACAGTATTGATGCTGTATTCATGGCATCACCGGATGTTGGCTATATTAAACTGAATCGTTTTTCCAGGACTTCTGTCGATGAATTCAAGGAAGCAGTTGCTGAGCTTAATGAGCTGGGTATGCAAAACCTGATACTTGACCTGAGAAGCAATTCAGGAGGATACCTGGGAACTGCCGTTGAACTTTCCGACCAATTCCTGGCGGGTGGCAACCTGATAGTGTATACTGAGGGGCTGAAATCGCCTGAGCAAAAATACTGGGCCAGCCCGGGAGGAAGTTTTTCACAAGGAAAACTGGTTATACTGATCGATGAAGGGTCAGCATCGGCCAGCGAGATCGTCTCAGGTGCTGTGCAGGACTGGGACCGTGGGTTGATAATAGGCAGGAGGTCGTTTGGGAAAGGCCTTGTACAGCGCCCATTTCCGCTTCCCGACGGATCTGCGATCAGGCTTACAACGGCAAAGTACTTCACGCCAACCGGCAGAAGCATTCAAAAACCATACGATAATGGCCTTGAAGATTATTATATGGATGTATACAACAGGATGAAACATGGAGAACTCGTACATCCCGACAGCATAAAATTCCCTGATTCCCTCAAATATTATACACCTGCAAACCGTGTGGTTTACGGTGGAGGAGGGATCATGCCCGATATTTTTATTCCATGGGATTCAACATGGATATCGGATTACTACACGGAATTACGCAGGAAAGGCATCCTGAACCAGTTCACTGTGCAATATGTAAATGATCATCGCGAAGAGATTCTTTCCGGGTTCCCAGAGGTTAGGGACTATATTGCCGGCTTTGCTATCGACGAAGCTTTCATGAATGACTTTTTTGCCTTTGCGGAAGATAAGGAAGTAGAATTTGATGAGGAAGGGTATGAGGCTTCAGGAGAATTCCTGCGAACACAGATCAAAGCATGGATGGCCAGGAACCTCTGGGACATTTCTGCATCTTATGAAGTCTTTTCAGAAATGGATGATGGCTTCCTGAAAGCTATGGAAGTACTCAAGGATGAGTCCTTGTTCAAGGATTTGAAAATACATTATTAATATCCTCTCCTCTGGGAATAATTATTTTCATTAAAAAATATATGTCGTGTTGATAAAGAAAATAATTGTATAAATTTGTTCATTCAAAACTCCTAATTTTAGAGATAAGATGGCAAATTTATCAACCTCCTATATGGGGTTCAACCTTAAGAATCCTATCATTGTCGGAAGCTCGGGCCTGACAAATTCTGTTGAAAATATTGTTGAAATTGAGAAGAACGGCGCTGCTGCCGTGGTGTTGAAATCCTTATTCGAGGAGCAGATCAACCATACGATCAGCAAAACCATGCACAGTACAGCAGATAATTTTTCATATCCCGAAGCTGATGATTATATCAGTAACTACACCCGGCAGAATGATGTTGATAACTACCTTAAACTGATTAAGGGGGCGAAAGAAAAGGTGCAGATCCCCGTTATTGCCAGCATCAACTGCATTTCGTCAGCCGACTGGATATCCTTTGCCAATAAGATTCAGGATGCCGGAGCTGACGGGCTGGAGCTGAATATCTTTATTTTGCCTTCTGACCCGAAGCATGATGCCTCGCAAAATGAAGCCGTTTATTTCGAGATCATTGAAAATGTAAGAAAGCAGCTAAGCATTCCGATAGCAGTGAAGATCAGCTATTATTTTTCCGGATTCGCCAACACTGCAGTAAAACTTTCCTGGACAGGGATCAATGGACTTGTGTTCTTTAACAGGTTTTTCTCTCCGGATATTGATATTGACAATTTCAAAGTAACTGCCACCAATGTGTTCAGCCAGCCGGAAGAACTTGCCATGTCATTGCGTTGGGTGGCTATGCTGAGCAGCCGGCTGCATTGCGATGTTGCAGCCTCCACAGGCATCCATGATGGCGCTGCCGTTATCAAGCAACTGCTGGCCGGTGCCAAAGCAACCCAGATAAGCACCATATTGTATAAAAAGGGCTTTGAACAGATCGGTGTGATGCTGAAAGAACTTGAAGCGTGGATGGACAAACATAATTTCAGCAAACCGGATGATTTCATCGGAAAGATGAGCATCAAAGAGCTTGAAAATCCAGCTGCCTATGAGAGGGTGCAGTTCATGAAGCACTTTTCGGGAATAGAGTAGGCGTGTTGGGCCCCTCGGCTTCGCTCGGGACAGGCTGTTGGGCGTTGGGCTGTGGGCTGTGGGCTGTGGGCTGTGGGCTGTGGGCTGTGGGCTGTGGGCTGTATAAAAATGGCCATCTAATTTCAAACTTAAAATTCAACACCCAACACTCTTTGCGAGTCATAGCGTCCCAGCGGTTAAGGAATATCGATAATTGGATATCTAATATCCACCCAACACTCAACATCCAACACTCAAAACCTTTTGTGGCATAACATTTGTCATATTCGTGAACAAAAAGTGAAGAAAAATGTTTAATTTTCAGTTCCATTACCAATAATGGACATGAATTAAAATCAATCACTAACTCACGGATCAAATGCCTTTTTATCATCGACTGGGAGAGATCCCCCATAAAAGACATACACAGTTCAGAAAACCGAATGGTGAACTATATGCAGAGCAGGTGGTTTCCACTGAAGGCTTTTCAGATGACTATTCACTGGTATACCATACTCATCCCCCCACAAAGGTTAAAGCGATTGACGAACCATACTCCGTTGCCCCGGAAGTATTTATTGAAAAAAACCTCCAACACCGGAGTTTTCAGGGATTTTCAGTAAAACCTGAGAAAGATTACCTGAAAAGCCGTAAAACGATTATGTTCAATAATGATCTGGCAATTATCCTGGCGGCACCTGAAAATTCCATGGAAGATTACTTTTTTAAAAATTCCGGTGCTGATGAGATGGTCTTTGTACATGAGGGTGAAGGCGTGTTAAAAACTATGTACGGACTGCTGGATTTCAAGCCCGGGGATCATCTTATAATCCCACGTGGAGTGAGCTATCAGCTGCATTTTAATACTAAAGCCAACAGGCTCCTGATCATGGAGTCGTATACTCCCATCAGGATCCCCAAAAGATATTTGAGCAAACAAGGACAGCTTCTGGAACATTCACCTTTTTATGAACGGGATATCCGGATTCCTCAACAATTGGAAACTCATGATGAAGAAGGCGACTTTCTTGTGTATGTCAAGCGTGATCACATGATGTACCCATATCATTTTGCTACCCATCCTTTTGACCTTATTGGCTGGGATGGATATCATTATCCCTATGCATTGTCAATCCATGACTTTGAGCCCATTACAGGGCGTGTGCATCAGCCACCCCCTGTGCATCAGACCTTCGAAGGACGCAATTATGTGACCTGTGCCTTTGTGCCCAGATTGTACGATTATCACCCGGATGCGATCCCCGCCCCGTATTATCACAGCAATGTTGATTCTGATGAGGTGCTGTACTATGTCGATGGTGAGTTTATGAGCCGTAAGCATGTTGAACGTGGCCAGCTGACTCTTCATCCCACCGGCATCCCTCACGGGCCTCACCCGGGAACAATAGAGAAAAGCATAGGGCAAAAAGAAACCAAGGAGCTGGCAGTGATGATCGATACTTTCAAACCCTTGAAACTGACAAAATATGCAATGGAGATTGAGGATGAAGACTATTACCTCAGCTGGCTCGACGAATAAGAATTAAAATTACAATACAATGAGTGAAGATTTTTTACCCATCAACGGGACCGATTATGTTGAATTCTATGTAGGTAATGCCAAGCAGGTGGCTTATTATTACCAGAGTGCTTTTGGCTTTCAGCCACTGGCATATAGTGGATTGGAAACCGGCAACAGGGAAAGGACATCCTATGTCCTGGTTCAGGATAAGATACGTTTTGTATTCACCACCGCATTGATACCCGACTCAGTAGTTGCTGATCATGTGAAGGAGCATGGTGACGGTGTTAAGGTGATAGCCCTCTGGGTTGATGATGCAGCTAAATCATGGAAAGAAACAACAAGCAGGGGGGCAAAATCTTATTTCGAACCATACACAAAAAAAGATGAACATGGTGAAGTTGTGATGGCTGGCATTCATACCTATGGAGAGACCGTACACATTTTCGTAGAAAGAAAAAATTATAAAGGAGTCTTCCTCCCCGGATATGAAAAGTGGGAACCGGAATACCGGCCCGGACCCACCGGACTGAAATATGTTGACCATATGGTAGGCAATTTAGGCTGGGGTGAGATGAACACCTGGGCAAAATTCTATCAGGATGTGATGGGGTTCCGGCAGCTGATCTCTTTTGATGATAAAGACATTTCTACCGAATACACTGCCCTTATGAGCAAGGTGATGTCGAATGATAACGGAAGGATCAAGTTCCCCCTCAACGAGCCTGCCAAAGGCAGAAAGATGTCGCAGATCGAGGAATATATCAACTTTTATCGGGGAGCGGGCGTGCAGCATGTTGCCATGGCGACTGATGATATCATCCATACTGTCAGGCAGCTCATAAAAAGAGGCGTTGAATTCCTGTATGTCCCTTCTTCTTATTACGATACAGTACTCGATAGGGTAGGACATATTGATGAGGAGCTCAAGGCTCTTCAGGAGCTTGGTATCCTGCTCGATCGTGATGACGAAGGCTATCTGCTCCAGGTATTTACAAGGCCGGTGGAAGACCGTCCCACGGTATTTTTTGAGATCATACAACGTAAAGGGGCAAAATCCTTTGGCAAAGGGAACTTCAAGGCCCTGTTTGAATCTATTGAAAGAGAACAGGAACGCAGAGGAACCCTATAGATATTCGATTGTCGGTTTTCGATTTTCGATATCCGAAATAATTTAAAATTAAAAACTAAAAACTCAAAAC
>DAOVZP010000029.1 GCA_030635045.1 Bacteroidota bacterium
CCAACATTTTCGTAGTTAGTACCAAGTGCAAACCAGATAGTTTGATTTGCAGAATCTGTTTCCAGTGCTTTCTCCAGATTTGAGATGGCTTTCTCATTATCCCCCCTTGCAAGGTACAGATTGGTCTCTGAGATCAATAGCTGGTAATCCTCCGGAAATAAGGCTCGCCCCTCGGCAACATATTTTTCAGAAAGAACAGTATCATTCTTCTGGTTAAGATACAGCGTTGCAAGGGAATTGAAGATCAAAGGGTCAAGATATCCGATCTCAATAAGCTGCAGGTATTTTTCAAGCGCCAGGTCGTATTCTTCTGCAATGTCATAAGCCAGTGCAACATTCGACAATGCCAGTGTATCAACGGCACCCATTTCCAGTGTTATATTGTAGGTGTTCTGAAAACTATTTGCCGCACCCATATAATCAGATACATTGTATTTTGCTACCCCCTGGTTGAAAAAGTTAGAAGCAATTACCCGGTAATTATTCTGTACATCAGCTAAAAACTCTTCCCTGCTGTCGAGCTCGGCGCACTTCTTATATGATTCGTAGGCAACTTCAAGTGCATTTGAATCAAGTGACTGGTATTCAGGCTTGGTGCTAAGTGCGATCTGAAGGTAGATATTACCTCGATAGTACCATGTTTTGGCTACATTCATGGTTTTTTCATGGGTAATACACGGATCGATGTATTCCTTGGCTTTATCCAGTTTACCAGTCTTGAAGTAATTAAATGCACTGGTACGTTTGGAATTCTGTGCATTGATCCCGGTTACGATGAAAGCTGCGATCAGCAGCATGATCAATTTCTTCATAATATTAATTTTGGTTTTATGTCAATCAAGACAAAAATATAAATTACACTGAAACAAATTCAATTTTCTTGCCAGAATTTACATTATTCCTTTATCTCTGGTGTATCGTCCGCTGAATCAGGCTGTTCCTGCTCTATAATCTCCTCCCCGCCTTCTTCATTGTCGATGAATTCATCTTCCTCATCTCCTTCCAGAACATCAACTTTTGCTACGGCGGCAATAGAATCGTCATCCCTGAGGTTGATAAGCCTCACCCCTTGCGTAGCCCTGCCCATCACACGCAGGCTTTCTACTGCCATGCGGATGATCAGGCCTGATTTGTTGATGATCATAAGGTCATCAGTATCCATAACATCCTTTATAGCAATGAGTTGTCCTGTTTTTTCTGTAATATTGATGGTCTTAACACCTTTCCCGCCCCGGTTGGTGATGCGGTAATCATCCAGGCTTGAGCGTTTACCATATCCGTTTTCTGAAACCACCAGTACATCATAGCCGCTCTCAGAGATACATATCATCCCGATGACCTCATCCTTTTTAGGATGTCCCAGGGTGATGCCCCTGACACCGGATGCATTTCTCCCCATCGGACGCACCTTGCTCTCACTGAACCGGATGGCCCTGCCTGATTTCAAGGCCATTAATACTTCACTCTCACCTGTTGTAAGACGTGCTTCCAGCAGCTGATCCCCATCTTTAATATTAATGGCATTGATCCCATTCTGTCTTGGCCTGCTATATGACTCCAGGGAAGTCTTTTTGATAGTTCCCCGTTTGGTACACAGGATAATGAAGTTATTATTGATATAATCAGCATCTTTAAGGTTCTTCACATTAATGAAGGCCCTTACCTTGTCCTCGGGCTCTATGTTGATCATATTCTGAATAGCCCTTCCCTTGGATGTCCTGGTGCCCTCAGGGATCTCAAACACCCTGAGCCAGAATACTTTTCCTTTCTCTGTAAAGAAAAGCATATAGTTGTGGTTTGTAGCCACAAAGAGATATTCAAGGAAATCTTCATTCCTGATAGTACTTCCCTTGGCTCCTCTTCCACCCCTGTTCTGGCGGCGGTATTCGGTGAGGTTGGTCCGCTTGATGTATCCCATATGGGAAATGGTGATCACAACCTCCTCATCCGGAATGGTATCTTCAACTTTAAAATCATTGGCGGAATATTCTATCCTCGAATAGCGTTCGTCACCGTATTTTTCTTTGATCTCGAGCAATTGCTCCTTAAGGAGTCTCATTCTGAGCACTTCATCTCCAAGCACCTCATTGAAATAGGTAATCTTTTTCATCAGCTCGGCATGCTCAACCTTGATCTTGCCCCTTTCAAGGCCGGTAAGCTTTTGCAGCCTCATATCCAATATGGCCCTGGCCTGGACATCAGAAAGCTCAAACTTCTTGATAAGGCCGTTCCTTGCATCTTCAGGGGTCATGGATGCCCTGATCAATGCAATAACCGCATCGAGGTTGTCAAGTGCGATCAGCAGGCCTTCAAGAATATGTGCACGTTTCTGCGCTTGCTCCAATTCATATTTGGTTTTCCTGATAAGGACCTCATGCCGGTGGTCGACATAATGTTTGATCATGTCCTTCAGGTTCAGCAGCATAGGCCTTCCCTTTACAAGAGCGATATTATTAACGCTGAAGGAAGTCTGCAAGCTGGTATACTGGTAAAGCTTATTCAGGACAATATTGGTGATAACGCCCTTTTTGAGTTCATAAACGATGCGCATACCATTACGGTCCGACTCATCCCTGATGTCGCTGATCCCTTCGATCTTCTTGTCATTGACCAGATCGGCTGTTTTCTTGATCAGCTCAGACTTATTAACCTGGTATGGGATTGATGTGACTACAATGCGCTCCCTGTTCCCACTCATCTCCTCGATGGTGGTTTCACCCCTCATAACGATCCGTCCCCTGCCTGTTTCAAAGGCATCTTTCACTCCTTCGTAACCATAGATAATACCTTTTGTCGGGAAATCAGGTGCCTTAATGTATTGCATTAAGTCGGATATCGTAATCTCATTATTATCAATGAACGCGACAATCCCGTTTATAACCTCAGAAAGGTTATGCGGTGCCATATTGGTGGCCATCCCCACGGCAATCCCCGAGGCTCCGTTCACCAACAAATTAGGAATGGCTGCAGGAAGCACTGTCGGTTCCTCCAGGGAGTCGTCGAAGTTCAACTGGAAATCGACTGTACCTTTATCCAGATCGCCCACCATTTCTTCGGCGATCTTTTTCATCCTGGCTTCTGTATAACGCATGGCCGCTGGGCTGTCGCCATCGATAGAACCAAAGTTACCCTGCCCGTCGACGAGCGGATAACGCAATGACCAGTCCTGGGCCATCCTCACCATGGTATCATATACTGATGAATCGCCATGCGGATGGTACTTACCCAGCACCTCCCCTACTATCCTTGCCGACTTTTTATAAGGCCTGTTGGAAAGGACCCCAAGGTCGAGCATTCCATACAAAACTCTTCTGTGAACAGGCTTCAGGCCATCCCTGACATCAGGAAGTGCCCTTGAAACGATCACCGACATCGAATAGTCGATGTAGGCTGATTTCATCTGCTGTTCTATGTTAACTTTTACTATTTTTTCCCCTTCACGCATTGTCCTCAGAATTTATTTTTCAACTTCAAAATCACTGTTCTTTCTATAAGGCACGAAAGTAGTGAAAATATAGGAATTAGCGTTGATTTTGGCATGCAATATTTTTAACAGAAAACTGTTGATAAGTATATGCTAAAATCAGGCCTGTTTCATGCAGGCTGTGAGTATCTTTGAGCATTGAAAAAGGCCGGTTTTCAATAATTTTTACTAAGTTCGGCCCTAAATCGGTTTTAACAATTGAACCTGACCGCTGCTTTATTTGTTAAGACTAATGAAAACTCAATATTAACAGGTAATTATCAAAATGGAAGCTAAGTTTTCTCAGAGGGTTAAGGATGTGCTGACATACAGCCGTGAAGAAGCCATGAGGTTAGGTAATGATTATATTGGGCTGGAACATCTGCTGCTCGGTATTCTTCGTGAGGGGGAAGGTATGGCTGTTCAGATCATGCTATACTTCGGCCTCGACCTGCCACTGATGCGCAGTACCATCGAAAAATCCATTGCCAACCCTGAACAGAACAATACGAAACCCGATAATATTCCGCTGGTTAAGCAGGCCGAACGCGCTCTCAAGATCACATATCTTGAAGCCAAGATGTTCAAGAGCGAACTGATAGGCACTGAACACCTGCTCCTTTCTATATTAAAGGATGAAGACAACCTTGTAAGCAAGACCTTCAAGAAATACGGTGTTGAATATGGCATGGTCAAGGATGAGCTGAAAACAATCAGCACCCGCGATCAGGACCTGCCCAGTGTTGAGCCTATCGATGAGCTGTCAGAGGATGCCCCTGACGACGAGATGGATGATGGTGGCCGCGGCTTTGGTGGAAATATCAAGAAGATCTCCGATTCCAAGTCAAAAACCCCGGTGCTGGATAATTTCGGAAGGGATATCACACGGGCAGCGGAAGAAGGCAGGCTGGATCCCATCGTAGGACGTCAAAGTGAGCTTGAGCGCATTGCACAGATACTCAGTCGCAGGAAAAAGAACAACCCTATCCTTATCGGTGAACCCGGCGTTGGCAAGTCAGCTATTGCCGAAGGCCTTGCCAGCCGCATCATAGAAAGAAAAGTATCACGTGCGTTGTTTGGAAAGCGTATCATCACCCTTGATCTCGCCTCACTTGTTGCAGGCACCAAATATCGCGGACAGTTCGAGGAAAGGATGAAAGCAGTGTTGAATGAGCTGGAAAAAAATCCTGACATCATCCTCTTCATCGATGAAATACATACTATCGTAGGAGCAGGAAACGCCTCCGGATCGCTGGATGCATCTAATATGTTCAAACCTGCCCTGTCACGCGGTGAGATACAATGCATCGGTGCCACCACCCTCGATGAGTACAGGCAGTACATTGAAAAAGACGGGGCCCTGGAACGCCGCTTCCAAAAGGTGCTCGTTGACGCGACAAGCCCGGAGGAAACCATCGAGATACTGGAGAATATCAAAGAAAAATATGAAGACCACCACCTGGTAAAATATACTGATGATGCCCTGAAAGCCTGTGTCCACCTGACCAACAGGTATATGAGCGACCGTTTCCTGCCGGATAAAGCCATTGACGCCCTGGATGAGGCCGGGTCGAGGGTGCATATCACCAATATTCACGTCCCTGCGGAGATCATCGACATCGAGAACCGTATCGAAGAAGTGAAGAGCAAGAAAACCCTGGCCATCAACAGCCAGAAGTTTGAAGAAGCAGCAGAGTACCGTGATATGGAACGTACACTCAATACTGACCTGGACAAGGCCAAAAAGGAGTGGGAGGAAGAATCTAAGATCCACCGCGAAACGGTATCAGAAGAAAATGTTGCAGAAGTGATAGCCATGATGACCGGCATCCCTATTCAAAGGATAGCAAAGAACGAAAGCGACCGCTTGCTGAATATGGAAAATGACATGGCCGGCTCTGTTATCGGGCAGCCTGAAGCCATTACCAAGGTCGTAAAAGCCATCCGCAGGAACAGGGCCGGGCTCAAAGACCCGAACAAACCCATCGGTACTTTTATTTTCCTCGGCCCAACAGGTGTCGGTAAAACACATCTTGCCAAAGTGCTGTCCACATATCTCTTCGACACCGAAGATGCACTGGTAAGGGTTGACATGAGCGAATACATGGAGAAGTTTGCTGTTTCAAGGCTGGTAGGAGCCCCTCCGGGCTATGTTGGCTACGAAGAAGGCGGGCAACTCACCGAAAAGGTTAGAAGAAAGCCCTACTCTATAGTCCTGCTGGATGAAATTGAAAAGGCCCATCCCGATGTATTTCACTTGCTGCTGCAAGTATTGGATGATGGAGTACTCACCGACAGCTTTGGTCGGAAGGTAGACTTTAAGAATACTATCATTATCATGACTTCTAACATTGGCTCAAGGCAGCTGAAGGATTTCGGCCAGGGAGTCGGTTTTAGTACAGACGCTAAAAAGGCCAGCAGGGCATCCTATACCAAAGGGGTTATCGAAAATGCGCTTAAAAAGTCTTTTGCCCCTGAATTTCTGAACAGGATCGATGACGTAGTGATCTTTGAAAATCTCGAAAAAGAGGCTATTTATAAGATCATCGACATTGAATTGAAACAGCTTTATGAAAGGATCCACGGACTTGGCTATAAGATCAAGATCACCAAAAGGGCCAAGGAGCAGATCGTTGAAAAAGGTTGGGATCCGCAATTTGGTGCAAGGCCGCTGAAGCGTGCGATCCAGAAATATGTGGAAGATGTCCTGGCGGAAGAGCTCATTAAGCACAAATTATCGGAAGACGATACTATACATCTCGATTATGATGCGAAAAAAGATGAGATGACTGTGAAGATCACCGAGCGTCCGGCTGCCGGCAAGAAGAAGTAGGAGAAACCCACCCTTCGGCTTCAGGACAAGTTGTTGGGTTTTAGGTGAAGTTTTGAGCCCTTCGACTTCGCTCAGGACAGGTCTTTGAGTTTTGAGTGTTGGGTGGATTTTCGATATTTAATAGTTGATGTTTGAAGGAATTCTCCAATCTCACTTCATCGTTCTTCACTACCAATCTCCACTAATCATTAATCATTTGGATCTCTTCACTCAAAAGGTGTTAGGTTATGGGCCCTTTGGCTTCCGCTCAGGGTGGCAATAAGCACCGGAATGCCCATTTTTTAGCTAATTACCCCTCCCCTTTCTTTCATTTCTATACAGCTTATTATATATTTGCAGGCTCAAATAAATATTTAATGGAAAAAGACAAAATTCAAAGTGGAGGCGAATTTCTGATCAAGGAAACAGATGCCGCAGATATCTTCATTCCTGAAGAATTGAATGAAGAACAAAAGATGATAGTAGAGACATGTGAAGGCTTCCTTGAAGCAGAGATTTTTCCCATGCTTGACAGGATCGACGCACAGGAAGATGGCCTGATGCGCAATCTCATCTCCAAAGCCGGGGAACTGGGACTGCTGGGTGTTTCCCTTCCTGAAGAATATGAAGGCTTTAACCAGGATTTTGTAACCTCAATGCTGGCCAGTGATGCTATGGGGGCGGGTTATTCCTTCTCTGTTGCTTATTCAGCACATACCGGCATAGGTACCTTGCCCATACTGTATTATGGCACTGAAGAGCAGAAACAGCGTTACCTGCCCAAACTTTCCACCGGTGAATGGGCAGCGGCCTATTGCCTTACGGAACCCAATGCAGGTTCTGATGCCAATTCGGGGAAGACAAAGGCTGTACTGTCAGAGGACGGTAAGCACTACATTCTCAACGGGCAGAAGATGTGGATCACCAACGGTGGATTTGCAGATGTACAGACAGTTTTTGCCAAGATCGACAATGACCGTGTTTACAGTGCATTCATCATCGAGAAGGACTGGGATGGTATTGTGATCAACCAGGAAGAAAAAAAGATGGGTATCAAGGGATCATCAACCGTGCAGATCTTTTATAATGATGTAAAGGTACCGGTGGAAAACCTTCTTGGGAAAAGGGGCCGCGGCTTCAGGATCGCCCTGAATATCCTTCATATGGGTAGGATCAAGCTTGGCGGTACGGTACTCGGAGCTGCAAGGCGTGCCATTACACAATCCGTACAATATGCCAACGAAAGGAAACAATTCGGACAGCCGATCTCAAACTTCGGCGCGATCAAATATAAACTGGCTGAACAGGTGATACGTACATTCACAACTGAATCGGCTGTTTACCGTGTTAGCAAGAATATCGACGATGCAGCCGATGTACTGATGGCTGAAGGAAAAGAAAAGCCTCAGGCTACGATAGAAGCCATTGCTATGTATGCCATCGAAGCTGCACTTCTCAAGGTGTTTGGCTCTGAAGCATTGAACTATG
Organism: Bacteroidota bacterium; assembly: GCA_030635045.1. GTDB lineage: Bacteria > Bacteroidota > Bacteroidia > Bacteroidales > B18-G4 > B18-G4. Next base: position 7,764 of record DAOVZP010000029.1, read on the forward strand.
TTGTAGATGAAGCTGTCCAGATATTCGGGGGGATGGGATTTTCATCAGAAACCGATGCCGACCGTGCATATCGTGATTCACGTATAAACAGGATATTCGAAGGCACCAATGAGATTAACAGGCTGCTGGTTGCCGATACTACCATTAAGAAATCCCTTCGTGTTGGATTTGATGTGGTAAGGTATGCACAACATGTTGTGAAGGAATCGGATAAGGAAGCTGAAGAAACAATTTCCAGCCACAGTTGCTATGAAGAGAAAAATAAGTGTACACAAAACTTTAAAAAAGCGGTGCTCTTTCTTCTCGGCGTGACTACAGATGCTTTCCAGAAAGAGCTTTTCAATGAGCAGGAAGTGCTCAGTAATATTTCTGATGCAATTATGCAAACCTATACGGCAGAATCAACCATGCTGAGGGTTAAAAAGCTTGAGGATACCGGACATGAAAAATTCAGTAGTCTGTATAAAGACATCCTGGATATCGTGATCTATGATGCAGCGGACATCATCCGCAAGGTAGGGCATGACGCCATCAACTCATTGCCTGATGAGGTAAAGGATAAAGAAGTGATGCTTGAGCGCATCGATCTATTCACAAAAGTAAAACCTGTGAATGTAAAAGATGCCAGGCGAAGGATCGCGGATAAGCTTATTGAAGATAACCGATATAGCTTCTAGATTGTCGATTGTCGATTGTCGATGTTCGATTTTCGATGGGGATTTAGGATTTTAGATATTTGATTTCCGATTTATTTCCGATTTAATTTCAATTTTGAAATTTCCTGTAAATCTCTCACGGGATGATTAAATGCCCTGAGATTTATTTAGCAGGGTCTGAAAGATAAAATCAAAATGAAAATGTAAAGCAGAATTTCTAAGGATCAATCGTAAATCATATCTCTCCAATCAAAAATCCAATCGAAAATCAAACATCCTATCGAACATCGACAATCGAAAATCCTATCAAATATCGACAATCGACAATCGCCCAATCATTTAAGTATGTGTTTTGACACTACCAACCTATTAACCTGGTTGGTACCTTCATAGATCATGGACAGTTTTGCATCACGCATCATCTTTTCAACCGGATGGTCGCGTGAATACCCTTCTCCTCCCATCACCTGTACGGCATCAGCTGTAACTTTCATCGCCATATCCGTTGCGAGGTATTTCGACATGGCAGAGAGTTTTGAGTAATCCCTTTGTTTGGTATCGAAGGCCCAGGCCGCTTTCCATACAAGTGCTTGGGCAGCTTCTATCTCTGTGGCCATATCGGCAAGCATAAAGCCGATGATCTGTTGTGCGGCAATAGGTTTTCCGAATTGTATCCTTTTCTTTGCCCATTCGCGGCTGTGATCAAAGGCAGCCCGTGCATTGCCAATGGCAGCTGCAGCAACACCAGTACGCGTCCTGTCGAAGGTCTTCATGGCAATGATAAAGCCATGTCCTTCGCCACCGAGCAATGAATCAAGCGGAATTTCAACATCTGTGAATTTAATCTCATTCTGTACGGAAGCCCTTTGTCCCATCTTCTGAAGCCTTGGCAGTATTTCGATGCCCGGCAGGTCGGCCCGGATGATAAATGCCGACAGGCTCCTGGATCCCCTGTCGGGATCAGTCATGGCAAATACAGTGATGAATTCAGCTACTTCTGCATTGGTAATAAAACGTTTATGGCCGTTTAATATGTACTTGTCACCTGTCTTTATGGCAGTGGATTGAATACCCTGTACATCTGAGCCTGCATTGGGTTCGGTAAGGGCATAGGCAGCAACCGCTTTTTTCTCATACATCTCCCCGTAGATCTTTTTCTTTTGCTCTTCCGTTGCGGCAAGGAAGGTCGGTGTCAGGGCAAGGATGCTGGCATCAATGCATATCCCGATCCCGGTACAACCATAACCAAATTCTTCTGAGACCAGTGCACTTTCAAAGATCGAGAATCCGTTTCCACCATATTCGACCGGGAGTGAGCCGTTGATGATCTTTTCATCATAAGCTGCTTTCACAATCTCCCATGGAAATTCAGAGATCTCATCCCATTTCATGCGTTGAGGAATGATCCAGCGATCGGTGAAGTCCTTATATTTTTCAACGATTTCGAGATGTTTTTTTTCCAGTTCGAAGCCTATCATATATTCTGGTTTAATGCAGTTTATAAATAAATTTAACTAAGGTGAATATTTGCAGGCAAGATAGGAAGATTTGCTGAAAACTCTAAGCTCTAAATCCTAAATCCTAAACAAATTCCAAAATCCAGTCACCAAATTTCAAATAAACTCCAATAATCAAATTCCAAAATCAAAAATAGTTTGAGTTTTTGTTTGGAAAATTTGAATTTATTAGAGTTTAGAGTTTAGGGTTTAGAGTTTAGGG
>DAOVZP010000354.1 GCA_030635045.1 Bacteroidota bacterium
GAAACGACATGCAAATACCTTTTTGAGGAATTTATAGCCCCTGTCGCCGGGGCCAAGGCCATCGCCATGGGCAAGGTAAAACTTCTTGCCCGAAAACTCCATTATCTCAGGCTTACGGTATAACTTAATGTTCAGCTCCTTTTCAAAATAATTGAAAGCCCAAACATCATGGTTACCCCTGAACAGGCTTATGGGAATTCCTGCATCGGTGATCTCAGCCAGTTTTCCCAGCAAGCGCACAAAGCCTTTCGGTACCACCGTTTTATACTCAAACCAGAAGTCGAAGATATCTCCCATAAGGTATATATGCGCAGCATCCTTCTTCACTTCATCAAGCCATTTCACGAAAAGTCTTTCCCTTACAAGGCTACCGGCATGGTCGGGGATGCCGAAATGAAAATCGGAGGCAAAATATATGTTTTTCCTTTCTCCGGGGCTTGTCATCTGACTGGATTTTTTACAATAATAAGAAATTGTGCTTAATAATTGGGTGGGTTGTTGATTAAATCAACAACCTTCTGTGGCAGATCAGTGAAATCCCTGTCATGATGTACGATGCGTCCTTCTGCGTCGATAAGGAAGTATGCCGGGAGCTGCATCTTCAGGTTAAAGAGCTTCATCACTGCCGACCTGGCACCTTCCGCATCATCTATATGCAGGCCGGGAAGGGAGTCGAGGGCAATGGCTGCTTCCCATATCCTGGGATCCCTGTCGAAAGAGATCGCCAGCAATTCCAATCCATATTCGTGATAATTTTCATACGTTTTCCTGATCACTGGGTTTGTTTGCCGGGATTTGGCATCCACCGCCGCCCAGAAATATATCAGCAGATTATTTCCTTTGAAATTAGCGGGGCCTGTCTTTACACCATTGATGTCGAGTAACTCAAACTCCGGAACGAGCTTCCCCGGAGAGAGACGCCGGTTCGCATCCTCCTCAAAGTCGATTGAGATTTTGATATTTTTAACCTGTTCGTGAAAGTCTTTGGCATATTTGTTCTCAGGCATACGCTCCATCAGGGCCTCATCAACGATCTCGTAATAATTAAAGTCTTCCTGTGGATCGAAAAGTGCAAACTCCCTGAAAAAACCATTGATGATCACAATGGCAGCGAAAGAAGATGGATTGTTGGTGACAGTAGCTCTGGCATATTCTTTAAAGTCTTTGTGGATATTAATAAATTGCTCGTTTAAGCGTTCCCTGATCACCGGGAAGTCAGGTAGCGACTGGCTGTTGTGAAATATCGCCGACAAAGAATCCACTTTATACTCTTCACGGTTTAACTTCTCAAGGAAATCGACAACAAGCATACACTCGTCATTTCCATGTACACGGTAGGGCCAGGCTTTATCATTGCTTTGTTCGATCTTTACGGTATCACCATTTTTGGCAACTATGATCAAAGGGTAATGATCCCTGCTCTCAAGCCGGAAAAGAGCATAATCCTGTGAGTTGAGACTCATTATGAAAGAACTGTCGGATGCCAGATCTACCGAGTCTATCGTTTTTATTTTTTTGGCATAGACCTTATTCAGGTATAATTTCGAATCAGTTGAGAAGTAATCCCCGATTATGATTGTTTTTTCTTTCCCGGCTTTTTCCTGCCCACAGGAAGAAAACAACACAAGGATAAAGATGATCATAAAAAATGGCCTGTACTTTTTCATATAATAGGTTTATTGCAGTACTCATTCCTGATCTAAACGACCAGCTGTGAGTTGAAGTATTTTTGTGATTGCAAAATTATGTTATTTCTTGAAAGGAGCAGAATGCAATTTTGAATTGATTTTATGTTTAACTTCATCATCGAAAACAGTACTTGATGAAGATAACATTTAGATTTTTTGCCATACTGGCTTTTTGCCTGATGATCCATTCTGTGGATGCGCAAAGGATCTTGCTTGTTGAGAAGCCGGGGAAGTTCAAAAATTACAAATACACTGTGGGGGATGAGATCACGGTCCGGATTGCCCCATACGGAGAAAAGCATAATGGTACTATTCATGAGGTCACCGATACCAGCATCCTGATAAACTTTGATAATGAGATCATGCTGGAGGATATTGAGATGGTCATACGGCCACGATGGGGCCTGAACCTGCTATCGAAAATAACAAGGATCGCCGGTGCAGGCTACTTCATTCTCGATGTGGTCAATAATTCAATTACCGGCAGTCCCACAATTGTAGATAAAAACACTGTGATGATCAGTGCAGGACTGGTTGCATTCAGTTATGTGCTGGTGCCTTTCCATGACAAACGCATGAAAAGCGGGGAGAAATGGCGGATCAAGGTGTTGAACATGTCGATGGATGAGGATGTCCCTAATCCGTTTCGGCAATAAAGGCTTTGATGATCTTCGTCATCCTGGGTTCTGCAATACTGGCTGCATCAATAACATCGTCATGGGTGATTTCCACGATCTTACCTTCAACGCCCAGGTCGGATATTACCGAGAAAGCGAGGCATGGAAGCTCTGCCTGCCGGGCAACTATCACCTCCGGAACTGTTGACATACCCACCGAATCGCCACCAATTATTCGAACGTACTTGTACTCGGCCGGTGTTTCGAATGTGGGGCCTGTAACTGCTGCATAAACACCTGTGCGGTATTTAATGCCCAGCCTGTCGGCAATGCCTTGTGCTTTTTCACGTAATGAGTGGTCATAGGGTTCGCTCATGTCGGGGAAGCGTGGGCCCAGGGCAGCATCATTAGGGCCAATAAGCGGATTGTTACCCATGAGGTTAATATGGTCTTCAATAAACATCACATCTCCTACCGAGAAATCGGGATTCAGCCCGCCACTGGCATTGGACAGGATGAGGATGCGTATGCCAAGTTCCTTGAATAC
>DAOVZP010000054.1 GCA_030635045.1 Bacteroidota bacterium
ATATACATCATGGATCATATCCGGCCCCGCCACCCCGATCACATCTGCGATGGGGATCACCCTGAAACCCTGATCATAAAAGTAGCCTGAAATATCCACCAGCATATTAACCGACCATGGATCACCATATGGGTTTCCAAAGCCCATGGAGAGTACTACTATCAGTTCCTTATCATTTTCTTCAGCAAGCTCCTTCATTTCACTCACCATCTGCTTCGACTTATCGAAGTTGGAATTGATATTTTTTCTCTGAAACGTTTCTGAAAGCGCAAAAGGGAAGTATAACTGGTCGATAATATCGTAGTTTACCGCTTTCTCACCACCTTTTAAATTGGCTGCCAGCGTCATAACTTTGGAAGATGTATCCTTGAGCTCAAGTCCTGCAAGCACCTCCGGTGTATCTTTCATTTGGGGTATCGCCTTTGCCGACACAAAGCTGCCCACCTCCACCGTTTCAAAACCTGCCTTAAACAGTTGATTTATGTAATCAGTTTTGATAACAGTAGGAATAAACAGCGGTATTCCCTGGAACCCATCGCGGGGGGTCTCAATGATCTTTAAACTCATTAAAGGTGTTAGATGTTAGGTGAATTTAACAATTCATCACTCGGCACTCGGCACTCATCACTCGGCACTCATCATTACTTCCTACCACTAAGCTCCTTCGGTATCCTCCCATTCTTGATGGACTCTGAGCGAAGTGGCCGGCCAACAATGCGTTCAACCATCTGCCCGATCTCCAGGACCTTGTCGACATCAAGCCCTGTATCGATGCCCATCTCATCCATCATCACGACCATATCTTCAGTAGATACAAGCCCAACAAGATTAGGATCTTTGTAGTAATAACTTCCGGTTCCCGAAACAGGTACGCCACTAACAAAATTGGCAGGCTGTCCGCCGATGCCACCCATAGTAGATTCGTAATTTGTCATGCCGGCCTGTAATGCCGCCAGGACGTTGGCCAGTCCCCATCCCCTTGAGACATGAAAATGAACAATATGCTTTTCCGGATCAGGGATTGCATCCAGAAGCATGGAAAAATACTTATAGACCCTGTCGGGAGATGCGGAACCATCATGGTCGGCATGCTCAATGTCGTCGGCGCCAATATCGAGAAAACGTTTTGTAAACTCGATGGCTTTGGATAATTCGGTAGGGCCTTCAACCGGACATCCCCAGATGGTGCTTACCGTTCCGTTTACAAGAATGCCTGCGTCATGACACTTGGGAATATATTCTTCACAAAACTTGAAATATTCTTCAATACTCAGCCCGGAATTTATTTTCTGGTGCGATTCAGACGTTGAGGCCATAACAAGGATCCTGTCGGGGCCATATCCATCCTTTTTGGCCTGAATGGCCCTGTCGATAGCACGCTCCCGTATGGTTATAGCGGTAACCGTAACATCATCCAGTTTATCTTTTACTTTTTTGCTCTTGTGAAGCATCTTCATAAGGTCATCGGCATCCTTGAACTGAGGCATCCCTTTCGGGTTTCCGAAATTCGTAGATTCTATATTTTTGAATCCGGCCAGGATCAGCTGCTCGAGCACCCAGAGTTTGGCCTCGGTCGGAATGAATTGTTCTTCATGCTGGAATCCGTCTCTGACAGTAATGTCACCTATTCTTACTTTTTTGGGATAATTGAAACTCATGGACTATAATTTTGGATTATTAATGTTGAATTTTTAATTAAATTGAACATGTAAAATGCTAAATGGAACATGCAAAATGGTACATGCAAAATGCAATTTGGTACATGCAAAACCCTCTCGTATAAATCTCTTTGCTAAGATAGGAAATTTTGCCGTATTTCCAAGTGCGGGGCATATCTTTACAGGGGCTTTAAAAAGTGCTTGAAATACAGCTGATTTTAGTTTGATAAATATACTGGAAACTTAATTTTTATATCATAGAAATTTTAAGTATAATTGCATCTCATTGTAACGAAAAATACCAACTTGTTCATTTCATCTTCTTTAAAATAATAGCCTTCAGATGTTCAAACTAGAGACCAAAATCGATGTAAACTCAAAGGAGTTTAAGGAAAACAAGAAAGCCTTTCTTGAATTACTAGGCAAATACAAAGGAATTCTTAAGGATGTGACCAAAGGCGGTTCTGAGAACGCCATCAGCAAGCACAAGGAAAGGGGCAAGCTGCTTGCCCGCGAAAGGATCAACAAATTGATCGATCCCAATACTCCTTTCATGGAGTTGTCACAACTGGCTGCCTACGATCAGTATGATAATGGGTTCCCTTCAGCGGGGATCGTTACCGGGATCGGAGTTATTCAGGGCAGGGAAACGGTTATCATTGCCAATGATGCCACCGTTAAAGGCGGTACCTATATGCAGTGGACCATTCGCAAGCACCTGCGTGCCCAGGACATTGCCATGGAGAACAAACTTCCCACTGTGTACATGGTTGACTCAGGAGGGGCTTTTCTGCCGGAACAGGATACCGTGTTCCCGGATAAAAATCATTTCGGCCGTTTCTTCTACAACCAGGCAAGGCTGTCTGCCATGGGGGTTCCCCAGATCGCCATCGTGATGGGCTCATGCACTGCAGGCGGGGCATATGTTCCTGCCATGAGCGACGAAGCCATCATCGTGAAAAACCAGGGGACTATTTTCCTTGGTGGTCCGCCACTTGTTAAAGCGGCAACCGGTGAGGTTGTGACTGCTGAAGAGCTTGGCGGAGGTGAGGTGCATACACGCATCTCAGGTGTAGCCGACCACCTGGCAGATAATGACACTCACGCAATACAGATCTGCCGCAACATTTTTGAATCACTGGATGAGCATAAAAAACAAATGCTGGACGTCATCGCACCGGAAGATCCTGCCTATGACCCTGAAGAGCTTTATGGCATTGCACCGGTCGACTTTAAAAAAGCCGTTGACTCGCGTGAGGTGATCATGCGTATTGTTGATGGAAGCCGTTTCCATGAGTTCAAGGAAAACTATGCACCAACCCTGGTCACCGGCTTTGCCCGTATCATGGGCTACCCTGTGGGCATCCTGGCAAACAACGGCGTTCTCATGCCGGAATCTGCCGTGAAAGGAACCCACTTTATTGAGCTTTGTACATCAAGGAAGATCCCGCTGGTATTCCTTCAGAATATCACAGGATTCATAGTAGGGAAAGATTTTGAGCATCGTGGTATCGCTAAAGATGGTGCCAAGATGGTGCATGCAGTGGCCAATGCCAATGTGCCCAAATTCACCATCCTTTTCGGTGGATCATTCGGTGCCGGTAACTACGGTATGGCAGGAAGGGCTTACGATCCTCGCCTGCTATTTATGTGGCCCAATGCGAAGATCTCAGTGATGGGTGGCCAGCAGGCCGCCAATGTGCTTATCTCGGTGAAGAAAGATCAATATGCGGCCAGAGGCCTGGAGATGCCCCAGGAAGAGATAGACAAGATGCTTAAAGGCATAGTAGATAAATATAATGTGGAAGGCTCTGCCTATTACAGCACATCAAGGCTTTGGGATGATGGCATTCTCGATCCTGTCGACACCAGGAAAGTAGTGGGAATGGGTATTGCCATGTCGCTGAACAATCCTTTCCCGGACCAGAAATTCGGTGTTTTCAGAATGTAAAGCCAACAGGGATATGAAATACAGTAATATTGAGTTTGAAATAATTGATAATGCCGGGATCATCTGGCTCAATCGTCCCGATGTTCATAATGCCATGAATGCCGAGATGATCGGAGAGATCGTGGATGCATTTGAAAAGGTCAACGATATGGATGATGTCCGTTTCGTGATGCTGCGTGGCCGTGGGAAATCATTCTGTGCCGGTGCCGACCTCAACTACATGAAAGGCATTGCCCAATTTGGCCTTGAAGAAAACTACCAGGATGGACTGAAGCTGGCCAAATGCTTCAATGCCATCTATACATGTAAAAAGCCTGCTGTTGCCGTAGTGCACGGAGCTGCTATTGGTGGCGCCAATGGCCTGCTGGCGGCTTGCGATATGGTATACTGCCTCGATGATACCAAGTTTGCTTTTGCCGAAGTGAAGCTGGGCATTGCGCCAGCAACGATCTCACCTTATGTGTGCAAGCGCATTGGAGAGTATGGTGCCCGCGACCTCATGATCACCGGCAGGCGATTCCTGGGTAAAGAAGCGGAATCATTCGGGTTGGTCAACAAGTCTTTCGAGACAGAAGAAGCCCTGGAAGAGCAGCTGGCTTTCACCCGCAAGATGCTGATGAGCAGTGGCCCGGCAGCCATGGGCGCCACAAAGGAGCTTATCTACAACCTTTATAACAAATACAACTTTGAAGATTCCATTGATCAGACAGCAAGGCTGATTGCCGAATTGCGTGCCTCTGAAGAAGGGCAGGAGGGAATGGCCTCATTCCTCGAAAAGCGCAAAGCTAAATGGAATGTATAAAGAATCGACAAACTGAAAAACTAAGAACTAGATATGGTTAAAAAGAAACCAATACAATTCAGCCTTATCTACCGCGATATGTGGCAATCCTCAGGAAAATATGTTCCCAGGGTTGACCAGCTCACCAAGATCGCTCCTGTCATTATCGACATGGGTTGTTTTGCGCGTGTAGAGACCAATGGCGGGGCCTTTGAACAGGTGAACCTGCTATACGGGGAAAACCCGAACAAGGCCGTGCGTGAATGGACAAAACCATTTAACGAGGTGGGTATCCAAACCCATATGCTTGAGCGGGCCCTCAATGGGATCAGGATGTTTCCGGTGCCTGCTGATGTCAGGCAGCTGATGTTTAAAGTGAAAAATGCACAGGGAACCAATATCTCCCGTTCGTTCTGCGGACTGAATGATCACCGTAACCTGGAATTGTCAGTAAAATATGCAAAGGAAGCCGGCATGATCTCACAGGCCTCCCTCTGTATCACTCATTCAAAGATTCACACTGTGGACTATTTCATGGATGTAGTAGATAAGGTGGTGGAATATGGTTGTGATGAGATCTGCCTGAAAGATATGGCTGGCATTGGCCGACCGGCGACACTGGGTAAGCTCACTGCTGCTATCAAGAAAAAATATCCCCATATCCTGGTACAATATCATGGCCATTCAGGCCCGGGCTTTTCGGTGGCTTCCATGCTGGAAGTGGCCAGGGCAGGGGCCGACATAGTGGATGTTGCAATGGAACCATTGTCGTGGGGCATGGTCCACCCGGATGTGATAACAATCAGGGATATGTTGCTGGATGATGGCTTCGATGTGCCGGATATCAACATGAATGCATACATGGAAGCACGTGCCATGACACAGTCGTTCATGGATGACTTTCTGGGTTATTGGATCAATCCCAAGAACCGCTTTACGTCTTCACTGATGATACAATCAGGACTCCCGGGAGGAATGATGGGTAGCCTTATGGCCGACCTCAAAGGAGTGCAGGACAGCATCAATTTCTCGCTTAAATCAAGCGGCCAACCTGAGCTGACTGAAGATGAACTGCTCATCAAGCTTTTCGATGAAGTCGAGTATGTCTGGCCTAAGCTAGGCTACCCGCCACTGGTCACGCCATACAGCCAGTATGTGAAGAACATCGCATTGCTGAATCTCATGCAAATGGCAAAAGGAGAAGATCGTTACTCCATGATGGACGATAATGCCTGGAATATGGTTCTGGGGAAAGCAGGTAAACTTCCCGGTCCCCTGGCTCCGGAGATCATTGAACTGGCCAAAAAGCAAGGCCGCGAATTCTATGATGGAGTACCACAGGATGCATATCCTGACGCCCTTGATAAATATCGCAAGGAGATGAAGGAAAATGGATGGGAAACCGGGGAAGATGATGAAGAGCTTCTTGAGTTTGCCATGCACGAAGACCAGTACCGTGATTATAAGTCAGGTGCGGCCAAGCAACGCTTTGAAGCCGACCTGGAAAAAATGAAAGCACAAAAATCAACAACAAAAACTACCGTAGCCGTGGATACAAAAACAGCACCTAACAGGGATTCATATAATAAGGATGAGGTCGGACAAAACACTGCCATGGTGGCCTACCTGCTTTATACCCTTAACACTGAGAAAAAGGTGAATGAGTATAAACCGAAGAGTATCGATGTCTGGAATTCTATCGGGTTCTGGCGGAGCGATCAAATGATCAATCTGACCATTGATGATAACAGCATTGAAGTTCCCGCAAAACAAGGGGCAGATGATATCTGGGAATTCTGCATAGGTAAGGATACCCTGTCAGCCAGACTGGAGTATCTCGATAAAGGTGAAGTTGATTTCAAACTGGGTGATGATAGCTTCTTTGCCCAGATCTCACAGGGAGATGGTGAGTATGCCAAGGTAAGTATCAACGGTGGTGACTTCCAGATGTTCAGGAACGACCTGCTCGACACTGAGCTTTCGGCGGGTGGAGGCGACGACAGCCTGGATGCAGGAAATCATATCGTTTCTCCTATCCCGGGCAAGGTATTTAAGATCAATGTGAAAGAAGGCAAGAAGATCAAGAAAGGCGATATCGTGGCGGTGATCGATGCCATGAAGATGGAAAATAACATCACCTCCAAGAGAAATGCAGTAGTCAAGAAGATCCTTGTGAAATTGAATGAGATGGTGGAAGTGAATACTGCACTTGTTGAACTTGAAGAAGAAGAGAAGAAGGAGAAGAAGAAAAAGTAATATCCGATATCCGATATCCGATATCTGAAATCTGAAATCTGATTTTTGAATTGGTTTTATTTATATTGTTAGTTGTTGACTCAATACCCATTATCAATGAACTTTGAATTAAGCGAAGAACAACAAATGATCCGCGACACGGTGCGTGATTTTGCCGAAAGGGAGATCAAGCCTGTGGCCCATGAACTGGATGAAAAGGCTGAGTTCTCATACGACATTACCGCCAAGATGGGCGAACTTGGGCTGTTTGGGATGTATCTGCCGGAGCAATACGGTGGGCAGGGGCTGGATACCCTTTCCTATATTATCGCCGTTGAAGAGCTGGCACGAATCGATAGCTCACAGGCGGCTACGTTGGCTGCCCATAACTCCCTCGGAATAGGGCCTTTATATTATTACGGGACGGAAGAGCAAAAGATGAAATACCTCCCACAACTTTGTACCGGGAAAGCCCTCTGGGGCTTTGGCCTTACAGAAGCCAATGCCGGATCCGACTCACGGGGTACTAAAACAACAGCGAAGCAGGATGGTGATGAATGGGTGATCGATGGTTCCAAGATCTTTATCACAAATGGATCTGCCGATATCAATATAGGAAGTTCAGTGCAGGTAGTGAGCGGTGAAGAAAATGGCAGGAAAATATTCTCCACTATCCTTGTGGATAAAGGAACTCCCGGATTCAAGACCGTAACTATGCACGGTAAGATGATGTGGCGGGCTTCAGATACTGCCGAACTGTATTTTGATGATTGCCGTGTGCCAAAAGAAAACCTTCTCGGTGAGATTGGCCAGGGTTCAAAGATCATGCTCAGCACCCTTGATAACGGACGGCTATCCATCGCAGCAATGGGACTCGGACTTGCACAGGGTGCATTTGAACTCGCCCGTGATTATGGCAATGAAAGAAAACAATTCGGGAAACCGGTTAATCAATTCCAGGTAAATGCTTTCAAGCTTGCTGATATGGCCCTTAAGATAGAGCTGGCACGTAACCTGCTTTATAAAGCCTGCTGGCTTAAAGATGAAGGTAAACCCTTTGGCAAAGAATCTGCCATGGCCAAGCTATATTGCTCAGAGATCGCTAAGGAAGTAGCAGATGAAGCCGTACAGATCCATGGAGGCTACGGGCTGATGAAAGATTACGACATCGAACGTCATTATCGCGACCAGCGGCTGCTGCAGATCGGCGAAGGAACCTCGGAGATACAGAGGCTTGTTATTGCAAGGTACGTTAATAGTTAGCAATAAAATTATTTACTCGCAGAATGCGAGCAGTGATTGACGCACGCGCTGCAAGCGCGCGCGAGTCTGAATACCACCTGCGTGCGCGCGATTGCAGCGCGCGCAATCACCTGGCAAATGCATGCAACCACTTGACAAATTTGCGCGACCACCAGCAAGTACGCGCGACCGCTGGCATGCGCGCGATTGCATCGCGTGCAACATAACTGCGCGTTCGTAACGCGCAAAGATCTATAGCTTCTTAGTTACGTCGAAGCAACTATATCTGCAAGTGAATAATCCCGCTCCGCAGA
>DAOVZP010000157.1 GCA_030635045.1 Bacteroidota bacterium
ACATTCCCGTTATCATCCGCTTTTGTCCCTGCGTGAAAAATGATACTGCCTTCTACTTCATCGAGTCCATCCACGATCTTGCCTTTTTCGTAATCACCGGGATATCCACCCGATACCAGCATGATGGCAGTAGCATAACGCGGGTCTGTTTCGACCTGCTCCTTGTCGAGGGTCCCGTTTCCCACTCCAATAAACAGTTTTAAGAGGTCTGATTTGATGCGGGGGATAACCGATTCTGCTTCAGGGTCTCCCATCCTCACATTATACTCGATCACAAAAGGTTCGCCTTCGACATTTATCAGGCCAAAGAATATGAATCCTTTGTATTCCAGCCCCTCATCGATCAGTCCGCGAACGGTGGGCGCAATGATGCTATGCTCAACCTTCTGCATAAACTCAGCATCAGCAAAAGGGACAGGGGACACGGAACCCATCCCACCCGTGTTCAATCCGGTATCGCCTTCGCCGATGCGCTTATAATCTTTCGCAGAGGGCAGTATTTTATAGGATCTGCCATCGGTAAGGACAAAGCAGGAGATCTCGATGCCGCTCAGAAATTCTTCAATGACCACCTTACTGCTTGCAGCACCGAACTTAGCATCCCTGAGCATGGCGGTAAGCTCTTCTTCAGCTTCTTCACGGTTCCCGATGATCAGCACGCCTTTACCGGCTGCCAGGCCATCAGCTTTCAGCACATAAGGAGGGTTAACTGTTTTCAGATAGGCCAGTCCTTCGTCAAGTTCATCAGCATTGAATGTTGCATATGAAGCAGTGGGAATATTATATTTCATCATAAATTCCTTAGCAAAATCCTTGCTTCCTTCGAGCAGGGCTGCCTCCTTCAACGGGCCGATCACCATGACATCTGTCAATTCCGGATCTGCCTTAAAAAAATCGTGAATGCCATTTACGAGGGGGGCTTCCGGGCCAACCACCAGCATGCCGACAGCTTTTGACAGCACAAAATCTTTCAGGGCAGCATAATTGTCTGTGTCGAGATTTACATTCTCGCCATGCATCGAGGTGCCGGCATTACCGGGAGCAATATACAGCCGGCCAAGCAGTGGGCTCCGGGCCAGTTTCCACGCAAGGGCGTGCTCACGTCCCCCGGATCCGATAATAAGAACATTCATCATCTATTCTATTTAGTATTTAACACATTTTCAATGACAGACCATAAGTTGTCAGCGGAGTTTTGCCAAGTAAAGAGTTTACTCCGGGCCCTCCCCTTTTCTATCATCGTGGCCCTCAATTCGGGGTCCAGGGCAACCTTTTCCAATCCGTCGGCGATGGACTTCACCGAAAACGGATCAACCAGCACTGCAGCATCCCCTGCCACCTCAGGCATTGAAGTAACATTGGAAGTCACTACCGGAGTATCACAACGGTAGGCTTCAATTATTGGAATGCCGAAGCCTTCAAAGTAGCTCACGTAGGTCATGGCAAGTGCAGAAGCAACAGCCTTATGCAAATCCTCTGCGGCCATCCTCCCGCTGAAGATAACCTCCTCCTTATTTTTCATGCCTTCATAAGCATTCCGGATCTCGCCCGTCCAGTATTTCTTATTTCCCACCACCACGAGCTTGATATCGGTCTTGTGCGCCTCTTTAAAGTGATCAAAGGCCTGAAATAACCTGGCCAGGTTTTTCCTGGGATGCAGGGCACCCACAAATATAAAATAAGGGCAACCTCCGCTCAGGGTTTTCCTCGTTTCTTCTTTCACGGCATCGTTAACAGGCATAAAATCTTCATTTGCGCCATTGTACACCACGCTCACCTTTTCCGGGGGAATATCATACAGGTTCACGATATCTTTTTTGGAAAATTCGGAAACGGTTACTATCCTGCTCGCCTTTCTGGCATAGCGGGGGAAGAAATACCGGTAATATTTTCTTTCCAGTACCGGGACGTCTTTGGGATAATGTTCAAAATTAAGATCGTGAAAGACCGGGATGGAGGGAACATCTGTTTTCAGTGACAGATAAGCATCCGGAGAGAGGAAGAGATCAGCCCTGATCTTTTTCAGGATGCGGGGGATCGACCATTCGAACCAGATATAATACAGCAGGGGATGACGTGCCTGCGGCCCGGCCACCATGGGGATGACATTATCAGAAAATATGAAGCGTTCGTCCCATTTACGGTCGAAGATAAAATAAAACTCATGTTCAGGGTGGGCCGTTGTGATCCTTTTCAGGGTTTCATATGCCACCCATCCTATCCCCTCCAGTTTGTCGGGGAGAAGTAATCGTGTATTTACTGCTATCTTCAAAGATCCCTAATTTACAATTCTTTTCAATATTTATCATAAAATCACATTGCTGGCGTTTTTATGATAATTTTGTACAAATTTATGGTTTTTTCGATTAGGCGGAGAGCTATTATTGGATAGCATATTGAACGCCTTAGAATTGAAAGAGATGCAGCGGAAATTTATCACAAACCTTATTCTTTTACTTTCCCTGAACCTGTTGATAAAGCCGTTCTGGATACTTGGCATCGACCGCTCGGTACAGAACCTTGTGGGGCTGGAAGAGTATGGATTCTATTTCGTGGTATTTAATTTTTCCTTTCTCTTCAACATATTTCTTGACCTGGGCATCACTAATTTCAACATCAGGAACATCGCCCAGCACAAGCAGCTGCTCAACAAGCACTTTTCGGGCATCATTGTGGTCAGGTCCCTGCTGGCGGTGCTATACATTGCCATAACCTTCACAGTTGCCCTTATCAACGGGTTTAAGGGAGAGCAACTGTACCTGTTGGGATGGATAGCCTTCAATCAGTTTTTGTTGTCGTCCATACTTTATCTGCGCTCAAATATCAGCGGCTTGCTGATGCTGCGTACCGACAGCCTGATATCAGTGCTTGACCGGGTACTCATGATCATCTTCTGCGGGGTGCTGTTGTGGGGAAACATCACCAGCCAGCCTTTTCGCATTGAATGGTTTGTTTATGCACAGACAGCAGCATACATGCTGACAGCCATGATCGCTTTGACAATAGTGATGATCAAGGCAAAGTTCAAAAGAATTTACTGGAACTGGCCATTCTTTGTCATGATCGTAAAGCAAAGCCTTCCTTTCGCAACGCTGGTGTTCATGATGTCGTTTTACAACCGTATCGACCCGGTGCTTATAGAGAGAATTCTCCCTTCCCCTGACGGAGTGATTCAATCCGGAATATATGCCCAGGCCTTCCGTCTTTTTGACGCTTCCAATCAGATCGCGTTCCTTTTTGCAGTGTTGCTGTTACCGATCTTCTCTAACATGATCAAGAATGACAAGCCTGTAGTACATATTGTTAAACTGGCTTTCTCACTCCTTTTCACAATATCTGTTACCGCATCTATCAGCTCATTTTTCTATTCACATGAGATCATGTCTCTGCTATACCCGGGCGAGAATATTGAGTCCACCAGGATATTCAGCATCCTAATGTTCGGTTTTATTGCTGTTTCCGGGATATATGTCTTTGGCACCCTGCTTACGGCTAACGGCAGCCTGAAACAACTTAATATCATTGCAGGATCTGCAATTGTACTGAACCTTATCATTAACATCATCCTTATTCCCAAAATGCACGCCCTCGGGTCTGCATATGCAAGCCTTTCGGCACAGAGTATTTCTGTTATACTGCAGGCCATCATCGTTCAGCGGATATTCAGGTTCAAGCTGAACTTCCCGTACCTCGGCTCCTTAGTCATCTTTGCCCTGGCCATGGCAGTTGCCGCACATTACAGCAAACAGTTGCCTTTCGATTGGTATGTTAACCTGATCTTACTACTTGCCGTTGCTTTTGTTTTATCATCCATTCTCCGGCTGTTCAGCATCAAAAGCTTCATCAGTATCATCAGGGAAAGGGAACTTCCTGAGTAGGATCATGCAATAATAATTGAAAAGTATTGCGACCTGCACAATAAAATAAGGCCTCATACCTTTAATGAATTGGTGCATTGAAATAATTTCCCTAATTTTGCCCCTTTGTATAATATTTAGTAATAATATGATGGTAAGTAAGTTTGCAGAAAACGGCGACTTTGACTCATCTGGTTTCATCTACTTCCTTTATTTCTGGAGGAAACCACTGATCATCATTGTTCTGCTTGCAATTTTTGCCTCCATCCTGTTTTCTTCCCCCTGGTTTATAACCCCAAAATACAAATCGTCAGTTATCCTTTTCCCTGTTGCTACTAATTCTATTTCGAAGGCTCTTATCAGCCAGCAATCAGGTATAAAGGAAGACATACTTGGATTTGGCGAGGAAGAACAGGCAGAGCAGATGTTGCAGATCCTGAACTCTAACAAGATCAGGGACAGAATAGTGAGTAAGTTCAACCTGTTTGAACATTACGGGATCGGTACTGACTCAAAGTACAAATACACCCGTTTGATACGGGAGTACGATAACAATGTTTCTTTCCGGCGGACTGAGTATATGGCAGTGAAAATATCTGTCATGGACACAGACCCGCAAATGGCGGCCGACATTGCCAACACTATTGCGGAGCTGTTGGATTCCACAAAAACCCAGATGCAAAGGAACAGGGCGATGCAAGCCTTTCTGATCGTTGAGAAGGAGTACATCGACCTGCAGAAAGATATTGCAGGTATCGTTGATTCCCTCAAGGTGATCGGAAAACTCGGCGTGAATGATTATGAGTCCCAGTCGGAGGTGATCAACCAGCAATTGGCCATCGCCCTCAGAAATGGCGACATGAATGCTGTAAGAGCCCTGGAAGAGCGGCTTAATGTGCTGGCTGAATATGGCGGGACATTTCTATCACTCAAAAACACCCTGGAATTCAAATCAGAGCAGCAGACCCTGCTCAAAGCAAAGTACCGCGAGGCCAAGGTTGATGCCGAGGCAGAGCTTCCCCAGAAGTTTATTGTCAACTCTGCTTTTAAGGCAGAAAAGAAATCCTACCCGATCAGGTGGATCATTGTGTTAGTATCCACCTTCTCGGCACTGCTTCTGGCAATTCTTATCCTCATTATCTTTGAGAATTTTGCAAAAATCAAAAAAAAAAGCCTGAGCACTAATCTGTGGTCATTGGAGAACCTCAGGAAATTCAACCGGAAGAAAC
>DAOVZP010000301.1 GCA_030635045.1 Bacteroidota bacterium
GTAGTGTTGAGTTGTGAATGCAGAATGAAGAGTGCAGCGCTTAATTATCATTTTTACCTTTTATCAAATTCTGTTGAGCCGTTTTCACACTACTGACAAAAATGGCCAACAACTCATTATTTTCTTCCTTTAACATCAAAATCTCATCTTTGAAAGGGACTCTGTTGATATTGAAAAGTATCTTCAAGCTGATATGGGTTTCCCTTAGCTCTTTTAGAGCAATTTTCATTTTATGGATGAAATCCTTTTTGGATTCGGCGTGCATGGCCTCTCCATAATTTAAGGCAGGTGAGATGCCTGATTTCAGTATTTGATTCGTAATTGATCGCAGTTCAGGTTTCATCTGAAGTTTGTATCCAAGGTTGACAATCTGCACACTAAATGCTACAAGACGATCTTCCAGATTTGAGTAAAAATGCTTTTCCTTCATACTTATTAATACCCAAAACCTTAAAATGTCACACTTTTATATTAAAAATAATGCCACAGAGGCACTAAGACACAGAGGGTCACAGCTATTTGAATGATAATATCCAAATGATTAGTGATTATTGAAGATTGTTAATGAGGATTTATGAATGTCAAATAACTCAAATTTCTTCACAACAATCTCCGCTAATCATTAAAAATTAATCATTAATAATTCAAAAAAATCAAATCGGAGTGAAAAGGTTCTAGTTTATTCGAACTAAGAAATAGTTCTTCTTCCCTTTTTGAATCAGTATATACTTTCCGTTTAGTAAGTCGCTTTCTGATACCACAAAATCTTCTCCCACTTTTTCTTTATTAACCGACACCGCATTATCCTTAATCATACGCCTGGCTTCGCCTTTGGAGGCAAAGATGTTGGTGGATTCGGCGAGGAATTCGAGGATGCCGGTGCCGGTTTTGATAATACCGGCAGGGACTTCGCTTTGCGGAACACCTTCGAACACGCTGAGAAGCATGTCTTCAGAGAGTTTTTTTAATGTTTCAGTGGTTCCTTTGCCGAAAAGGATCTGGGATGCTTCAACTGCCGCATCATAGTCTTCACGGGAGTGAACCCTGACCGTAAGCTCTTCAGCAAGGGCTTTTTGCAATGGACGCATATGCGGCGCTTCCTCATGCTGTTTCTCCAATGCTTCAACCTCTTCTTTTGAGTTCAGGGTGAAGATGCGGATCCATTTTTTTGCATCTTCATCAGAGGCATTCAGCCAGAACTGGTAAAATTTATATGGAGATGTTTTTTCGGGATCGAGCCAGACATTGCCCTCTTCGGTTTTACCGAATTTCCCGCCATCGGCTTTGGTGATCAGCGGGCATGTTAATGCATATGCTTCGCTGCCGGCCTTTCTTCTGATCAGCTCCGTACCCGTAGTGATGTTACCCCATTGATCGGAGCCACCCATCTGCAAGCGGCAATTATGGTTCTCAAAGAGGAAAAGAAAATCATAGGCTTGCACCAATTGATAGGAAAACTCAGTAAAGGACAATCCTGTTTCAAGGCGGGTCTTTACAGAATCCTTGGCCATCATATAGCTAACCGTAATGTGTTTCCCCACATCCCTTACAAAATCCAGGAAGCTGAAGGTACTCATCCAGTCGTAGTTGTTGACCAGTTCTGCTGCGTTCTCCCCGCTGTCAAAATCCAGGAATTTCACCAGTTGCTTCTTAAGCCCTTCCTGGTTATGGCGGATGGTTTTCTCGTCCAAAAGGTTCCTCTCCTGTGATTTCCCTGAAGGATCACCCACCATGCCGGTAGCTCCGCCTACAAGGGCAATGGGCTTGTGGCCTGCCAGCTGGAAATGCTTGAGCATCATGATCGAGACCAGGTGGCCGATATGCAGGGAATCTGCAGTGGGATCGATGCCAACATAGGCAGAAGTCATCTCTTTCCCAAGTTGCTCTTCCGTTCCGGGAGTCATATCGTGGATCATGCCACGCCAGCGTAATTCTTCAACAAAGTTCATGAAAGGCAGGTTTTGGGCAAAGATAAGAAGATACTGGATACTGGATGCTGGATACTGGATAACTCCAAACTTTAGGCACTTTAGCTCACTTTACTGCCGGGATCAAATTCATCCTCGGGAGAAATAAAAGTCAGTTTGCCATCTGTATTCTCGGCCATGAGGACCATTCCGTTAGATTCGATGCCACGCAGTTTACGCGGGGCAAGGTTGACGAGGAAACAGGCCCGTTTTCCAATAATGTCTTCGGGTTTATAGTATTCTGCTATGCCTGATACAACCGTCCTGACATCAACACCGGTATCAACCTTAAGTTTAAGGAGCTTTTGTGTTTTAGGCACCTTTTCAGCCTCAAGGATCGTCCCTATCCTGATATCGATCTTTGTAAAGGTGTCATAGTCGATGGTTTCTTTGGCAGGATCAACAGATTGTTCATTCATTTCATTGGCCTTTTTGGTGTCCAGCAGTTTTTGCACCTGGGCTTCGATCATCTTGTCGTCGATACGTTCAAAAAGATACTCCGGCTTGTTCAGTTGTTGCCCGGCCGGCAAGAGCTCAGGATTGCCTGCATCATTCCAGTGTAGGGTTTCCATGTTAAGCATGGCCGTAAGGCGTTTTGCTGTAAATGGCAGGTATGGTTCTGACAGTATCGCCAGGTTGGCACATATCTGCAGGGATATATTCAGGATTGTCTTCACTCTTTCCGGGTCTTCCTTAAAGACCTTCCATGGTTCTGAATCGGTAAGATATTTATTACCCAGCCTGGCCAGGTTCATCATCTCGGCCTGTGATTCCCTGAAGCGGAAAGCTTCCAGGCTGCCGCCGATCCTGCCTGGAAAGGTTTTGATCTCCTCCATCACCTTTTTATCAACTTCGTTGAGGCCGTTCAGCTCAGGCACCTTGCCGTCGAAGTATTTGTGGACCAGCACCAGAGTCCTGTTCACAAAGTTTCCCAGTATGGCCAGCAGCTCATTATTGTTCTTGGCCTGGAAATCTTTCCAGGTAAAGTCATTATCCTTGGTTTCGGGCGCATTGGCGGTAAGGGTATACCTCAGCACATCCTGCTTGCCGGGAAATTCTTCAAGGTATTCGTGCAGCCATACAGCCCAGTTCCTGGAGGTCGAGATTTTGTCGTTCTCCAGGTTAAGGAATTCAAATGCCGGTACATTATCGGGCAGGATATAGCTGCCTTCCTGCTTCAGCATGGAAGGAAAGATGATGCAATGGAAAACAATGTTGTCTTTACCGATAAAGTGTATCAGGCGGGTTTCCTCATCCTTCCACCATGGCTCCCAGTCTTTTCCGTGTTCTTCGGCCCATTCACGGGTGGCAGA
>DAOVZP010000351.1 GCA_030635045.1 Bacteroidota bacterium
ATTCAACTAATTCAACTAATTCCACCAGTTTACCACTCAAAACTCAAAATTAAAAACCTTATAACCACAAAGGACACCAAGGATTTCACAAAGGAACCACAAAGAACCCCCTAATCAACCAATACAACTAATTCAACCAATTTACCACTCAAAACTCAAAATTAAAAACTTTATAACCACAAAGGACACCAAGGATTTCACAAAGGAACCCCTAATCAACCAGTTCAACTAATTCAACAAATTCAACATCTGTAATTTTAAGTACTTATTTCTATCTTTGTCCAACCATCATGAAGATCCTCCAGATAGCCAATAAAGTCCCTTATCCGCCCAAAGACGGCGGGTCGATAGCAACATTTGCGATGACAAAGGGTTTCACGGAACTTGGCCATAAAGTGACGGTGCTGGCAATGAGCACTTCAAAGCATCCTGTAAAGGAAGCTGACATCCCGCAAAAGATCAGGGATGACATCCGCTTCATCCTGGTGGAGGTGGATACCCGCTTGTGTCCGGTTCGTGCCGTGAAAAACCTTTTGTTCTCAGGGCTTCCGTACAATGCTGAGCGTTTTATCACAAAGGAATTCAGTGATCGCCTTCAAGAGTTGCTCAACAATGAAGAATTTGATGTGATCCAGTTGGAAGGGCTCTATCTCGCGCCATATGTATCCCTGATCAGGAGGCATAGCAAAGCCTTGCTTTCCATGCGTGCCCACAATATTGAGCATGAGATATGGGAACGTACCGTTATGCAAAAGTCAGGATTGAAGAAGATCTACACAGGCATCATTGCCGGGCGTGTAAGGAAAATGGAGCTGAAGTACCTGAACACTTATGACGCCATGGTGCCCATTACCGGCAGGGATGCAGATATACTTAAATCTTTCGGGTGTTCACTGCCCTCGCATGTTTCTCCAACGGGTATCAATGCCCATGAATTCAAAAGTTACGATGCGAAACCTGAATTTCCGTCTATCTTTCATATTGGTGCCCTCGACTGGTCGCCAAACCAGGAAGGGATCGGCTGGTTTCTCAAAAATTGCTGGGATGGCCTTCATAAAAAATTCCCTGAGTTGAAATTCTATATTGCCGGCCGCAATGCTCCGGACTCCATCAGGAACATCAGTGAGCCTAATGTGGTTTTTCTCGGTGAAGTTGATGATGCCTATGCTTTCATGGAAAGCAAAGCGGTGATGATAGTACCCCTGTTGTCGGGCAGTGGCATGCGCATCAAGATCATAGAAGGCATGGCACTCGGAAAGAGCATCGTGTCAACATCTATCGGGGCGGAAGGGATTGCAGTGAGTCATGATACGGATATCATAATTGCCGACGATCCGCGAAATTATACAGCAGGAATTGAAAGCCTCTTGGATAATTTTGATAAATTTGAAGCCATTGGCAGAAATGCCGTGAAATTCGTAGAAGAAAACTACGATAATTTATCAATCTCAAAAGCCCTGGCAGCTTTTTATAAGGAACTGATCTGATGGTAGTGCTGGCTATATTCTTCTGGTTATCTGTTTACCTGATCCTTCATTCCTACCTCTTTTATCCCTTGATCCTTGAAGTTTTATCAGCCAATAAAAAAGGCAATAAGTTAAAATATAGCCGTGAAGATGATCTGCCTCTCGTTTCTGTGATCATTTCAGCTTTCAACGAAGAGGAGGTTATAGCTGAAAAGATCGAAAGCATCTTTGCCGGCGATTATCCTGATGATAAGCTGGAGGTGCTTATCGGCTCTGATCGTTCTGATGACCGCACTGCTGAGATCATAAACGGATATTTGCCTGATCATCCAAACCTTCACTTCCGGGATTTTGAGGAAAGGAGGGGGAAGCAAAATGTAGTTAATGACATTGTTCAGGAATCCAAAGGCAGCATCCTTATCCTTACCGATGCAAATGTCATGTTTGACACAAGTACTGTATTTAACCTGGTAAGGCATTTCAAGAATCCTGAAATAGGGCTGGTAGATTCCAATATGATCAACAAAGGCTTGAAAGTTGAAGGCATTTCATACCAGGAAAAGGCCTATATCAGCAGAGAGGTCCATATCAAGAATATGGAAGGCCGGCTTTGGGGCACCATGATGGGACCTTTCGGCGGATGCTACTCTGTCAGCAAAGAAGATTATTCAAAAGTGCCTCCCAACTACCTTGTTGATGATTTCTATATCAATATGAAGGTATTCGAGAAACGAAAAAAGGCCATCAATGACCTGGATGCTCGTGTTTTCGAAGACGTTTCCAATGTGCTCAGGGATGAGTTTCGCAGAAAAGTGAGGATTGCCACCGGCAACTGGCAGAACCTTCGGACCTTCGCCCACCTCCTGCTGAGAAAAAACCTGGGTTTCTGCTTCTTGTCACACAAGGTGCTTCGCTGGAAAGGCCCCTTTTTCATCATGACAGCACTTATCCTCAATGTGTTTCTGGCCATTCACTCAGATTTTTACCTGGCATTGCTGGCCATGCAGGTGCTTCTTTTATTGCTTCCTTTGCTCGACTTCCTTTTAAAAATGGTCAATATCCACATCAAGCCCCTCAGGCTGGCCACACATTTTTATGCTATGAACCTGGCCCTGTTTATTGGTTTCTTCCGCTCATGGAAGACGAGTAAGTCAGGTGCCTGGGATCGTACGCCGAGAAATCAGTAGAGTGCCGAGTGCCGAGTTCTTATTCTTATTCCTTGTTCGTTATTCTCTATTCCTCTAAATCCTTCTCTTAAATATACCCCCCAATCTCCTTTTCCAGATATCAAAATCAAATAGCGGACTGTCGGATGTCGATTTTATGGTTAGGAATATTCCTAATGGCAGGAGTACAGCGGAGGCGACCCACATGCCGTATTCGATCTGTATGGCA
>DAOVZP010000239.1 GCA_030635045.1 Bacteroidota bacterium
AGATTGTTGATTCCGAGAAAATGAAGATCGATAAGCCCATTTTCAGTTTCTTCCACATTAAAGCCTCCGCAGATTATATGAGGGATAACCTCTATGCCATATTTGAACTTGATAGCAGCAGAGATCCCAACTGTTCCGGGGCGTTTCCTCAGGACTTTCCTCTCAATGCGGCCGTCGTCATGCTCCCTGAATTCAACCTCTTCCCTGTGGTAAGTGACCTCAATAAACTTAGGGTCGAATTCAATAAGCGGGTCGATGGTATCATAAATAGATTGAATATCCATGCCTTTTTCAGGGGGCAGGATCTCAAAGGTGAAAAGAGGGCTTCCCTTGGCTTTCTCTATGGCTTCTACTACGCGCATTTAATAATGGAGATTTTGTTTGAGAAGCTTTTCAGCTTCTATTAAATTTATCTTTTTTCGATTTGCATAATCAGTGACCTGATCTCTATCTATTTTGCTAAGATTAAAATATTGGGAGAAGGGATGCATGAAATAATAACCGCTTACAGATGCTGCAGGATACATGGCAAAGTTCTCAGTCAGGCTTATACCGGTATTCTTTTCTACATTTAGGAGATCAAACAGTTTATCTTTTTCCGAATGTTCGGGGCAGGCTGGATAACCGGGAGCCGGCCGTATGCCCTGATAATTCTCTTTCAGCAGGGCTGTTATATCAAGCTCTTCCCGTTTATCATATCCCCAGTATTCTATCCTGACTTTTTTATGCAAGAGCTCAGCAAAAGCTTCAGCAAGCCTGTCGGCTAAGATTTTCAGCATGAAGCTACTATAATCATCACCCTGCTTTTCGTATTCACCAACCCATTTTTCAATTCCAATGCCTGCAGTAACGGCAAATCCTCCGATATAATCTTTAATGCCGGAATTTTCCGGGGCAACAAAGTCAGCGAGGCTAAGATTCGGAATTCCTTCCTTTTTACTTTCCTGATTTCTGAGGAAACGGACAGTGCCGTCAGCTTTTAGCCTTTTATCATCTTCATAAATGATGACATCTTCATCCCTGGATGCTGCCGGATAAAATCCAATCACAGCTTCAGCACGGAGCATCTTATCTGTGATGATCTTTTGCAGCATTACCTGGCCGTCTTCGTACAGCTTACGTGCTTCCTCCCCCTTTGCCGGGTTTTCAAGAATGGCCGGATACTTGCCGGTGATCTTCCAGGCATGGAAAAAGAATGTCCAGTCGATATAGTCACTGATCTCTTCCAGGGGATAATCGTTGAATGCCCGTGTGCCAATGAATTGAGGCCGCATAGTTTTAATTTCCTGCCAGTTAACCTTTAATTTGTTCTTTCGGGCTTCCTTCAGGCTAATCAGTTTCTTGTCAGCTTTACCGGCTTCATGCTTTTCCCGAAGGAATCCATATTTTGATGCAATGCTTTCCAGATAGCTTGCTTTTTCTTTTTTAGAAAACAATTGCGAAAGAACACCTACACATCGTGAGGCATCCTTTACATGAATAACAG
This sequence comes from Bacteroidota bacterium, assembly GCA_030635045.1. GTDB lineage: Bacteria > Bacteroidota > Bacteroidia > Bacteroidales > B18-G4 > B18-G4. Next base: position 1,487 of record DAOVZP010000239.1, read on the forward strand.
GATGATCATATGCAGGGGCTATCTTTACAGCTGTGTGTATTTCCGATGTGGTCGCACCACCAATAAGCAAGGGAATATCCATTTTTTTTCTTTTCATCTCTGACGAAACGTGAACCATTTCTTCAAGGGACGGTGTGATCAGCCCACTCAATCCGATCACATCCACGTTCTTCTCCCTGGCAGTATTCAGGATCTTTTCGGAAGGGACCATTACTCCCAGGTCGATTACTTCGTAATTATTACAGCCAAGCACAACCCCAACAATGTTCTTCCCAATATCATGTACATCTCCTTTTACGGTGGCCAGCAATATTTTCTTTGACTCTTTCCAACTTTTTCCACTTTGCTTCTCCTGCTGTATGTATGGTTCCAGCCAGGCCACGGACTTTTTCATAACCCTGGCGCTTTTTACAACCTGTGGGAGAAACATTTTTCCGGATCCAAATAAATCACCAATAATATTCATAGCATCCATCATGGGGCCTTCAATTACCTCCAGGGCTGAATTGTATTTTACCCTGGCTTCTTCGGTATCTTCTTCAATAAAGTCCATAATCCCCCTGATGAAAGAATGTTTGAGCCGTTCCTCAACCGGTGATTCCCGCCATTCCTGCGTCTTTTCTTTGGTCTTATGACCCGATTTAACTTTTTCGGCAAATACGATCAGCCTCTCTGTGGCATCCTTGCGACGGTTCAGGATCACATCTTCTACGAGGGTGAGCAGATCAGAAGGTATGTCATCATAAACCTGGAGCATTCCTGCGTTAACTATTCCCATATCCAGACCTGCGGCGATGGCATGGTAAAGGAAAACCGAATGCATGGCCTCCCGAACAGTATTATTCCCCCTAAAAGAAAATGACAGGTTGCTTATCCCTCCGCTAATCCTGGCATGCGGAAGGTTTTCCTTTATCCATTTTACAGCATTGATAAAGTCGACAGCATAATTGTTATGTTCCTCTATACCGGTGGCGATAGTAAGGATATTGGGGTCGAAAATGACATTATTTGGAGAAAATCCAACTTCCCGGGTAAGTATTTTATAAGCTCTTTTGCAGATCCTGATCTTATCCTGGTAATCAACCGCCTGACCTTTTTCATCAATGGCCATCACAATGACTGCTGCCCCGTAGTTCATGATCCTGGCAGCACGTTCCTTGAAAAGCTCCTCCCCGTCTTTCAAGCTAATGGAGTTTACGATCGCCTTTCCCTGGAGACATTTAAGCCCGGCTTCCAATACATCCCACTTCGATGAATCGATCATGACAGGTACCCTGGCAATATCGGGTTCTGTTGCCAGCATATTCAGGAAAAAGACCATGGCCTCCTTCGCATCCAGCATGGCATCATCCATATTGATGTCGATTACCTGTGCTCCGTTCTCAACCTGTTGCCGGGCAACCGACAGTGCTTCTTCATATTTTTCTTCCCTGATCAGTCTGGCAAATTTCATGGAACCGGATACATTTGTCCGCTCTCCGATATTAATGAAATTACTTCCCGGAAATACAAGCAGTGGCTCCAGCCCACTCAGCTGAAGGGAATTATCCTTTTCCGGCACCTTTCTGACCGAGGCCTTTTCAGCAAGCTCTGCAAATACGCGGATATGGCCTGGTGTTGTGCCACAGCAACCCCCAATAATATTCACGAAATTATTATCAAGGAAGTCCTTCATGAGCGGGGCCATCTGTTCCGGGGTGTCATCATATTCGCCGAATTGGTTTGGCAGACCGGCATTTGGATGTACACTGGTATAGAAAGATGCTTTTTCCGATAGTTCTTCAACAAAGGGGCGAAGTTCCTTTGCACCCAGGGCGCAGTTAAACCCAATGCTAAGCATATCGAAATGTGAAACAGAGTACAAAAATGCTTCAAGGGTCTGGCCTGAAAGCGTCCTGCCGCTTGCATCTGTAATAGTGCCTGAGATCATGACCGGAACCTTGTGTCCGTTCTCTTTGAAAAGATCATTGATGGCAAAGAGTGCTGCCTTGGCATTCAGAGTGTCAAAGATGGTCTCAAGCAGGATAAGATGCACGCCTCCATCAAGAAGTCCCCTGGCCTGTTCAAAATATGCATTGTAAAGATCATCGAAAGCAACGGCACGAAAACCGGGATTATTTACATCCGGTGAGAGTGAGGCTGTCCTGTTTGTTGGGCCCATGGCACCTGCCACATATCGTGGTTTAACCGGGTTAAGCTTGGTGAGGGTTAAAGCAGCAGATACTGCGATCTGAGCAGAAACCTTGTTCATTTCATAAACATAAGCTTCAGTTCCGTAGTCCGACTGTGAGATAGAAGTCCCGTTGAATGTATTGGTCTCTATGATATCGGCACCGGCTTCAAGGTATGCCTCATGGATATCCTTAATAATATCCGGCCTGGTGAGGGAGAGCAGGTCGTTATTCCCTTTCAAATCTTGTGGATGATCCCGGAACCTATCACCCCTGAAATCAGCTTCTGACAGATCATACCGCTGGATCATCGTACCCATGGCTCCATCCAGGACCAGAATGCGTGATTTTAGTAAAGAC
>DAOVZP010000069.1 GCA_030635045.1 Bacteroidota bacterium
AAGCGTGAAATCAGAAAGGTTGCAGGAGATTATTGATCTGCAGCAACAGCTGTCGCATGCCAGCAACAAAAGGGATATCGGAAAAACTTTCGAGGTTCTGGCAGAAGGCTTCTCAAAGAAATCAGCTGATTTTCTTATGGGCAGGAACAGCCAGAATAAAGTACTTGTCTTCCCGAAAGGAAACTACCAAAAAGGAGATTACGTCCAGGTTAAGGTTACAGATTGCACTCCCGCAACCCTGATCGGAATAACCATATAGCCATTTAACCAATAATTAAACATTCGACAATGCAGTCTCCAGTCTTTCAAAGCGCTCACTATAATCCTCCATCGAAAGCCGAATGATCTCATGGGCATCTTCCACCCCAAAGGTATGGGTGATCTCCACGTCCCTTTCTTTTCCGGGAATGTCCTTGTATGTCAGGAAGTAATGTTTCAGCCTGTCGATGACGAGCTCCGGGCAGTCGGAAATATTTTTGTAATTGCCATATACCGCATCATTGTTCAGCACCGCAATGATCTTATCGTCTGATTCATTGCCGTCGAGCATACGGAAACCGCCGATCGGCCTCGCCCTCACCAGGATATCACCATGGACGATCTCTTTTTCGGTAAGGATACAAATATCAATGGGGTCGTTGTCGCCGGCAATGTTCTTTTTCCCTGTCATTTTCATACAAAAGTCAGCTACTCTTTGCCCGCTGAATGTTTGGGGAATAAAACCATAAAGGGCAGGGATGACATTGGAGTATTTTTGCGGACGATCCAGGCGCAGATAACCTGAGACCTTGTCTACTTCGTATTTAACCGTATCGGTCGACACCATTTCGATAAAAGAGATAATCACCTCTGGGGCTTCCTCGCCGATATCCACACCATGCCAGGGGTGGGATTTATACCTGAGACCCATCAGTCGGCCGATAGGATCCATGAGCTTATTTACCATAGGTGGAAGGGTTTTGGTTGCTGCAAAGGTAGTTAAATAAGTACTTAGAGTACTTGGAGTATTTGAAGTACTTGGAGTTGGTCTGGTTAACAGTCAACTGATTACCGAGAACATTATTTACAAATTACCGTATAAGCAATTCTAATATATTAAACGTTTATCAAACCCTCTGTTAGTGCATGCTTTACCAAAATTAGCATACATTTGCAGGGCTTAAGGTAAACGCAAGAAATAACCGATGAGAAGAAATAATTACCTACTACTCCTCTTGTTTGCCGGACTGTTTTTGGCTTCCTGTGTACCCCAGAAGAAGATCATTTATCTGCAGGACTTGCCAGATGATGACACAACAACAACCTTTGTCAATGAACGTTCGCTGAGCTACAAAGTGCAGCCGGGGGATAACCTTTACATCAAGATCAACAGTCTGGAAGAGAAATCCACCGCATATTTCAATGAAGTCAGTGGTTCCGGTTCAAGCCAGGGGGGATCAAGTTTATACCTGAACAGCTACCTGGTAAACGACACCGGGTACTTTCATTTTCCGTCGCTGGGATATATTTATGTTAAAGACCAGACAGCAGAAGAGATACAGCTGAAGCTGGAGAAACGACTTACTGAATATCTTGTGAACCCGGTGGTGATCGTGCGGCTGGCAAGTTTCAGGATAACCTTGCTCGGAGAATTCAAGAACCCGGGGAAATATGATGTTTACCAGAGTAATATCAACATTTTTGAAGCCGTTTCCCTGGGGGGCGACATGACGGATTTTGCCAAGCGCGACAAAATTGCCATCATCAGGCAAACGAGTAACGGATCAGAACTTATCCGGATAAACCTGAATGACAAGCGGATCCTCGAATCCGATTATTATTTTCTGCTTCCCAACGACATTGTCTATGCGGAGCCGGTCAAGGCCAAGCAGTTTGTTTCCACCAACTTCCCCTATGGACTGGTGTTTTCTGTCCTGTCGACTGTATTGTTGTTATATGTATTCTTTACAAACTAAGCAGACTAAATGAGCGAACAGGAAAACATATATAACCCTGATCAAAGAGAGGAATCGGTTGATTATAAAGCCATCTTCCTGAAGTTTTTCAGGTACTGGTATTTCTTTGTACTGTCAGTTATCATCGCTCTTACCATTGCATACTTTTTCAATAAGTATGCTACTCCGGTATACGAAATATCATCAAGGATGCTTGTCAAGGATCCTCAAAAGGTAGACCCCCAGACCATGATTGGAATGGGCACTTATGGGAGGGCCCAGAATAACATTCAGAACGAGATGGTTGTTTTGCAATCATATACCGTCGTAAACCGTACAATCAAGAAGCTTGATTTTTACATTTCTTATTATGCCGAAGAGAGTTTTAAAACTACAGAGTTGTATAAGAATAGCCCGATCCAGGTCATCTTCGACTCTTTGGTTCCCCAGCCCATAGGCCTTAATTTTTATTTAAACCCAGTAGGCGACAATGCCTTTGAACTCTCTGTAGCGGGAGAAAACATCATATATTATAACTATACAGCGCATAATGTGGTGCCGGACATGTCACTGCCTTTGCTGGATTATAACGAAACCCATCGTTTCGGGGAGAAGATCGAAACACCGTATTTCTCTTTTACTGTTATCAAAACACTCTTGTACGACCCTGACAATAACGAGAGGAATGATTACAGGTTCCTGTTCAACAATATCGATTACGTGACCAGGTTTTATCGTAATGTAAGAGTTGAGCCTATTGCCCAGAATTCTTCTATCATTAGTCTGGCGCTGCGTGGTACCAACATCAATAAAATGGTTGATTTCCTTAATATGTTGATGAAGGAATATCTCATCATTGAGTTGGAAGACAAAAATAAGACCTCAGAAAATACCATTGCTTTCATCGACCATGAACTGGAAATTCTGGAAGACTCCCTGAATAGCTCGGAAGCCAAACTTCGAAAATTCATGACCGACAATAAGGTAATGAACCTTGAAACACAGACCGATTTTTATTTTAGCAATTTATATGAGCTTCAGAACGAAAAAGCTGCCTTGCTGGTAAAATCAAAGTATTACGACCATCTGAAAGAGTATGTTGTCCGTGATAAGGATGATATGCTGATACCTCCTACAATGGGTGTGGAGGATAATGTCATCAATGGGCAGATCCAAAATCTTTTAACCCTGTATGCAGAAAGGGTTGAGCTTTTGTCAACATCCACTGACAAAAATCCGTATTTAAAAGGATTAAATGAAAAAATAGAACTTGCCAAGCGAACTCTTCTGGTAAGCATTAACAATATCATTAGTACTTCCGACCTCACTATTAAATCCATTGATGACCGGATAGACGCACTTTATGAAAAGATAGGTGAACTTCCCGACCTCGACCGCGAATTTTTCAATATCAACAGGCAATTTGGGATCAATAACTCCCTGTATACCTTTTTGCTTCAGAAGCGATCAGAGGCACAGATATCGCTGGCTTCCTCATTCGCCGATTCAGAGGTGATCGACCTTGCCATGAACATAGGGCAAAGCCCGGTAGCACCCAAGAAGAGCTTCAATTACATGATCGCCCTGTTTTTCGGCTTTATCATTCCCTTCCTCTTCATTTTCCTGAGGGATTATCTTAGCGATAAGATCATCGACAAAAAGGATGTTGAAAAACTAACAAAGTATCCTATCATCGGCCATATTTTGCACAGCACAAAATTGACAAACCTGGTAGTTGCAGGTTCTCCGAAATCTTCGATAGCAGAATCTTTCCGGTCAATCCGGACCAACCTTCATTTTATGGCAAAGGGCAAGGAAAAGCAAGTAATCCTGATCACCTCTGATATGGTCAGTGCTGGCAAAACCTTTGTTTCCATAAACCTTGCGGGTATTTTTGCCATGTATGGCAAGAAAACACTCTTAATAGGTATGGACCTTCGTAAGCCGAAGATCTACCAGGATTTTGGTTTGACAAATACAGTCGGGATCAGCTCTTTTCTTGTAAATAAAAATTCACTGGAAGAGATCATCCAGCATTCTTCCTTTGAGAACCTGGACGTGATCATGGCCGGACCTGTACCACCCAATCCCTCTGAGCTGATCGCCTCAGAAAAAACTGATGAACTGTTCAACAGGCTGAAAGAAATTTATGACTATATCATCATTGATACTCCACCTCTGGGACTGGTCACTGACGCCTTCCTCCTGATGAAGTATACCGACAACAACCTCTTCGTTGTGCGCCAGGGATTTACAAACAAAAAGGTGTTTGCATCTATTATCGGTGATATTGAAAAACGGGAACTCCCACGTATCAGCATCCTTATCAATGATGTGAAACTGAGCAAATCATCATACGGCTACGGCTATGGTTACGGCTATGGCTACGGTTATGGTTACGGCTATGGCTATGGCTACTACACCGACGACAAGGATATGGAAAAGCCGGGGATGGTTAAGCGGATCCTTAAGGGGTAGGCATTGTCCATTCTGCATGTACCATGTACCATGTGCTCTTTGCCCCAAAGTCACCAGGTCACACAGTCACAAAGTCCCCCCTAAGCCAGGTAATAGAAATACAAAATACTCACCGCTGTGATCATATACAATATCGTAAGCGGCAGCCCGATCTTCATGAAATCTTTAAAAGTATAGCCTCCGGGGCCATATACCATCAGGTTGGTCTGGTAACCAATAGGAGTGATGAAATTTGCCGCTCCGGCAAATGCCACGATAAGGATAAATGGGGTGGGATCGGCGAGCCCCAGGTCCTGGGCTACGGTTATGGAGATCGGGAAGATCAAGGCCACTGCAGCTTTATTGGTAATGTACGATGCAAGCAGATTGGTGATTACGAAGATGCCGGTGAGCAGGCCAATAACACCCATTGGCTCCATTGCTGTGATAAAATATTCCGATATTATATGTGCCAGGCCGGTCTTTACCATGGCGATGCCAAGAGCCAGCGACAGTGCAATGATGATGGCAAGGTTCAGGTCGAGGCTTTTATGTATGTCTTTTGGTGAGGCGATTTTAAGTGCCATCGCAATGATAAGTAAAAAGGAAAGGCCAATAAACAATGATAGTATACCCAATCCATAAAGCAATATTGCCAGGGCTGTGCCTCCGAGCAAAACGGCTACCTTATACCATTCCAGCTTACGAAAATCCTTGATCTTGGAGATAAGATAGAAATCAAGGGTTTCAGATGAAAGGCTGTTGAAGTCATCACCAACCAGCAACAGGAGAACATCTCCGGCATTAAGCCTCACCGAACCGATCTTGCCACTGATCTTTTCGCCGTTTCTATGGATAGCAATAATGGCTGCATCATATTTTCCCCTGAAGTTGGTTTCTTTTACTGTTTTCGAGATCAGTGTAGAATTATGTGAGATCACTATTTCCAGAACCTCGGTATGTGGTTTTTTCACAAACATGCCAACCTGCGAAAGCTGCAGCCCAGAATTAGCATCGATCATCTCTACGATAGTCTGTGTGTCCCCTGCAAAGAGAAGCGTATCTCCATCCAAAATCAATGTTGCCGGTGATACCGGCCTGATCACCTCCGACCCCCTGATGATCTCAGCCAGAAATAAACCCTTCAGGTTACGAAGGCCTGCCTCAAGAACACTCTTTCCTACAATGTCAGATCCCTTCCTGACAATAACCTCCACCATATACTCCCTCGACTTGTTAGAAAAGTCGTCCATGGCATCCTTCCTTACCGGAAGCAGCTTCTCGGCAAAAAAGATCAGGTAGATCATCCCGATAAATATCATCGGCACCCCCACGATGGAGAAGTCAAACAACCCCAGGGATTTAAATTCGGGAAATACTGTCTGATCTTCAACCAATCCATTCACGATAAGGTTGGTAGAAGTCCCTATCAGGGTGGCACAGCCGCCGAGAATGGCCGCATATGACAGTGGGATCAGCAGTTTGGATACGGCAATATTATTTTTTTTGCCCCAGCGATATAGGTAGGGCATCATAATGGCCACAAGAGGTGTATTGTTGAGAAAAGCAGAGAAACCGCCTACCAGGATACTCATCCGCCACATAAAGCCTTTGTAAGACCTGGATTTTCTGAACATTTTGTCGAAAAGAATGGCAACCACCGAGGTCTTTCGGATCATATCGCCTATAATCAGCAACAACAGGATAATGGCGATTTGCTCATTTGCAAAACCCAGCATGATCTCTTTGGGGGTGAGAATGCCAAACAGCCCTAAAACAATCACCCCCGTGGCAAAGGTAAAGCCCGGCCCCATGATCCCACGATACAGGGTTACAATGATGAAAAGGAGTACAATAAGGACAAGAATGGTGTCAAAATAGTTCATAACCTGGTATTTCAAACTGGCTTCACAGGGCTTGTACCGGCTTTTATTATTGGGAAGTTTCTATTACTTTTGCAGAAATTTCCAGTGCATACAAATATATGGAAAAAGAAGATAAACATATTTATCCTGTATTTAATAAGATTCTTAAACGCTCAGACAAGGAAATACTCCTGAATCAAAAAGGGAAAGTGATCTGGCTTAGCGGATTATCAGGATCGGGAAAAACGACCATTGCCAAAGGGCTTGAAAAGGCACTCCACCAGAGGGGCTTTATATGTCAGGTACTGGATGGAGACAATATCCGCTCCGGGATCAATAACAACCTGGGTTTTTCCCTCGAGGACAGGCTGGAAAATATCAGGAGGATTGCAGAGGTCTCCAAGTTATTCATTAACTGTGGCATTATCACCATTAATAGTTTTATCAGCCCTACCGATAAGATAAGAGCCCTGGCCAAAGATATCATTGGCGCCGAAAACTTTATAGGTGTGTTTGTCAATGCTCCGGTATCGGTATGTGAGCAAAGGGATGTGAAAGGCCTGTATAAGAAGGCCAGGGCCGGGGAGATCAAGAACTTTACAGGTGTAGACACTGTATTTGAACCAATGGCGAATCCAGATATAGAGGTCAGGACTAACAAGATGAGCGCTGCTGATGCTGTTGAGAAGATCATGCGTTATGTTCTGCCATATATTTCCATGCAGGACAATAAGGAATAGACTATGGAACAGATAAAGAAATATAACCTGAACCATTTGAGGGAACTCGAAGCGGAATCGATCTACGTGTTGAGGGAAGTGGCTGCACAGTTTGAAAACCCTGCACTGCTCTTTTCCGGGGGTAAGGATTCCATTATTCTTGTTCACCTCTCGGTGAAGGCATTCTGGCCTGCCAGGATTCCTTTTCCGTTGGTACATATTGATACAGGCCACAACTTTGAAGAAACCATTGCTTTTCGTGATAAGCTCACAGAAGAGATTGGTGCACAGCTGATCGTTGGTTCTGTACAGGAAAGCATCGATGAAGGCAAGGCGGTGGAAGAAACCGGTTACAATGCAAGCCGGAACCTGCTTCAGACCACAACCCTTCTGGATACCATTGAAAGGAATAAGTTTGATGCAGCCATCGGCGGCGGCCGCCGTGATGCGGAAAAGGCCTGGGCCAAAGAACGGTTTTTCTCGCATCGCGACGAATTTGGGC
>DAOVZP010000217.1 GCA_030635045.1 Bacteroidota bacterium
CAATAGCCGGGCAGTCTCCAGCACTCCGACCACCCCGGATGCATTGTCATCAGCCCCCGGTGCGGTACTTCCCGGTGGCATGTCATCATAGTGGGCGCAAACTATATACTGCTGATCGGGATATTCGCTTCCCGTGATGGTTGCAACCACATTTTCCCCATTGCTGTTGAAATAGTGATATTCAACGGGCAGGCCCAGGGCCTCAAACTGTTCATAGATCCACTGTGCTGCGAGTGGGTTGAAGCTTGAGCTGGAGTGCCGTGATTCCAATGTATATTGCACACCTCCGATCATAACGGGTACTTCTCCTGAGAGTTTCTCCAAAAGATCAGAAATAGTAACTTCTGTAACTTCATTTCTTAGTGAGTCGACGAGTGGGCTGTAGGCAATCTGTGCCGATAGCAGAGTGCTGAACAATACAGCAATAAGTAGTGTAGAAAGTTTTTTCATTAGTGGGTCAGTTTTAGTTTGAGAACAAAGATAGGATATTATGGGAAAAGGTTCAAGGTGCAGGGTGCAGGGTACAAGGAAACCAACCCCCTGCACCCTGCACCCTGCACCTTGAACCCTATTTAAATAATCCTACATTCCCCCCGCTTGAGGTCATTCTCGATCATCTTGTATTTCTTCTCGGCCACCCTGCCGTCATTGTACTGTACCTTCACCTTGTCGTTGCGGCCATATTTCTTTTCTGTCCGTGTAACCGGTGCCGTTTTCCTGGGCCCCTGTGTATCAGAATGTGCCTGGGAAAGCAAGTCGGTACGCTCCTCTTTCAGGCGGCTGTGATCAATCCCCCGTGGTGCCTGTGCTTCCCTGACAGCATCCGGATCCTGCATAGGCAAGTTTCCTTTTACGAGAAATGAAACAACATCGATGTTGATCTTCTGGATCATGATCTTAAAGAGGTTGAAAGACTCGAACTTATAGATAAGCAGCGGGTCTTTTTGCTCATAGGTTGCCGACTGAACTGATTGCTTCAGGTCATCCAGTTCACGAAGGTGATCTTTCCAGGAATCATCGATCATGCCAAGCGTGATCCCTTTTTCTATTGAAAGCACTACATCTTTACCTTCGCTTTCATAGGATCTCTTAAGGTTGGCGATTATCTGCATGGTCTTCATGCCATCCGTTACAGGCACCAGTATATTTTCGTATTGTGTATTGTTCTCGTAAACTCCTTTGATGACGGGATAAGCATTTTTTGCGATGACAGCTGCTTTATCCTTATAGCTCTTAATGACCACATCGAAGATCTTGTCGGCGATCACTGTAGAGTTATCGTTCATGAATTCTTTTTCGCTTATCGGCGTCTCTATACCCAATGAGGTGATCAGGTCCATTTTAAACCCTTCAAAGTCGCCCTGGTCCTGTGCTTCGATGGTGATCTGCTCACCCACGTCATACATCATGTTCATGAGGTCAACGGCCAGCCTTTCGCCATGCAGGGCATGCCGGCGTTTTTTATAGATCACCTCACGCTGTGCATTCATCACATCATCATATTCCAGCAATCTCTTTCTTATTCCGAAGTTGTTTTCCTCAACTTTTTTCTGTGCACGTTCAATAGATTTGGTGATCATGGAGTGCTGGATCACCTCACCTTCTTTCAGGCCAAGCCTGTCCATGATCTTGGAGATTCTTTCAGAGCCAAACATACGCATCAGGTCATCTTCGAGCGCTACAAAGAATTGCGAACTGCCCGGGTCTCCCTGTCGCCCGGCACGGCCCCTCAGCTGACGATCTACCCGCCTTGAATCATGTCGCTCGGTACCTATAATTGCCAGGCCACCGGCTTCTTGTACTCCGGCACCCAGCTTGATATCGGTTCCACGGCCGGCCATGTTGGTGGCAATGGTTACGGATCCGGCCAGGCCTGCTTCTGCAACCACATCGGCTTCCTTTTTATGGAGTTTGGCATTCAATACATTATGCTTGATATTTTTTCTTCCTAGCATCCTGGCAAGTAACTCGGATGTTTCAACAGAGGTGGTTCCTACGAGAACCGGACGTCCGGCCTTGACAAGTGCTTCCACCTCATCGATCACTGCATTGTATTTCTCCCGCTTGGTTTTGAATATCAGGTCCTGACTGTCATCCCTGACGATGGGCCTGTTGGTGGGGATCACTATGCAATCAAGCTTGTAGATGTCCCAGAACTCACCGGCTTCTGTTTCGGCTGTACCCGTCATGCCGGCCAGCTTTTTATACATCCTGAAATAGTTCTGCAGTGTGATAGTAGCATAGGTCTGCGTCGATGCTTCCACCTTGACATTCTCCTTGGCCTCGATAGCCTGGTGCAGTCCCTCGGAATAACGCCGTCCTTCCATGATACGCCCGGTCTGCTCATCCACGATCTTGATTTTGTTATCCATGATCACATATTCAACATCCTTCTCGAAGAGGGCATATGCTTTCAGCAACTGATTCACTGAGTGCACCCTTTCTGATTTCATTGAATATTCACGGATCATTTCACTCTTTTTCTCAAGCATGGCAGTTTCGGAGAGCTTGGATTTCTCCATTTCTGCTATCTCACTGCCAATGTCGGGCAGGAGGTAGAAATTCGCGTCTCCGGTGTCCTGTGTGAAAATATCGACCCCTTTTTCACGCAGGTCGATGGAATTGTTTTTCTCTTCGATCACAAAAAACAGCTCATCATCAATGATGTGCATTCTCTTACTCTGCTCGGCCATGTAAAGATTCTGTGTTTTTTGCATCTTGGCCCTTACGCCCGGCTCAGACAGGAACTTTATCAGGGCAGTATTTTTCGGAAGTCCGTGATGGGCCCTGAGTAAAAGCTTGGCACCTTCCTTTTGATTCTCGTCGTTGTTTTCGTCTGCCAATAATTTCTTTGCTTCGGACAGTATCTTTGTAACATAGTTTTTTTGGGCACTGTAAAGTTTCTGCACCAGGGGTTTTAATTCATGGAATTCATGTTCTTCCCCCTGTGGCGTCGGGCCGGAAATGATGAGCGGTGTACGGGCGTCATCAATAAGGACGGAGTCAACCTCATCAACAATGGTGTAGTTGTGAGGCCGCTGGACCAGCTCTTCCGGGTTCCCGGTCATATTGTCACGCAGGTAATCAAAGCCAAACTCATTATTGGTTCCGAATGTGATGTCGGCGAGGTAGGCCTGCCTCCTGGGTTCCGAGTTGGGCTCATGCTTATCGATGCAATCCACTTTTAGTCCGTGGAATTCATATAATACGCCCATCCACTCAGAGTCACGTTTGGCAAGGTAGTCGTTCACGGTGACGATATGCACGCCTTTTCCGGCCAGGGCATTCAGGTAAACAGGGAGCGTTGCTACAAGGGTTTTCCCTTCACCGGTGCCCATCTCTGCGATCTTACCCTCGTGGAGTACGATACCACCGATAAGCTGAACATCATAATGCACCATATCCCATTTGATAAGAGTGCCCCCGGCAGTCCATTCGTTTCGGTATATTGCCGAACTGCCTTTGATCTCCATGCCGTCACGGGTGGGTTCCAGCATCCTGTCATAATCGCTTGCGGTGACTTCGATATAATCGTTTTCCTTGAATCTTTTGGCAGTTTCCTTCATCACTGAAAAAGCTTCAGGCAGGATCTCGCTGAGGATATCTTGTGTTTTATCGTAAATGGCCTTGTCGAGCTTATCAACCTGTTCCCACATCTTCTCCCGCTCCATGATGTCTTCTTCCAGCTTGATCTTTTCCTTCAACTCCACCACAGTCTGCTTTTCTTCGCTTATATGCGCGGCGATCCTTTCCTTGAACTCGGTAGTTTTGTTCCTGAGCTCATCGTGGCTCAGCCCCGTAATACCCTTTTCTGCATCTTTTATTTTGCTGGCGATCGGTTCGAGGGCTTTAATATCCCGATTTGATTTACTGCCAAGCAGTGCACCTAATACTCCCATGAAAAATATTTTTATCGCTTACAGCATAACCATTTAGCCATTTAGCCATTTAACCATTTAACTATGCAATAAGCCTTATTTGTCTATAGTTTCAGTTTAGACATCAATTATTATACCCTAAGGGAAATAATGATGTTTTCTGCCATTTCGGCATGTTTCGGCAAAATTAAGGAATTTTAGTATGCTGGATACTAGATACTGGATACTGGATGCTGGATACTGGATGCTGGGAGCTGGGAGCTGGAAGCTGGGAGCTGAATATAACTTCAAACTTTAGCTCACTTTAGCTCACTCTAGGCACTTCTTATTCAACTAAGGCCTTAATCCTTTCATTAATAGCTTTCAAATTGTCCATTTGTTTTAAAATGGTGTAGATCTGTTTAAGTGTCTGCATGGTTTC
>DAOVZP010000198.1 GCA_030635045.1 Bacteroidota bacterium
AATCATATCAGTAAGGATAAGGTTGGACAGGATGCAATGAAGATCGCTGCTGAAGCGGCCATCGAACGGGATGGTGAATTCCGGCTGATTGTTGTGCCGGAGGAAAAGGATAATCTGGAAAGCCAGATGGCCAATGAGAAGCTTGCTCCGATACTTTCCCTGTTCACTGTTGATGATGAAGAGGAGGGAATGGCCTTATGCAAAAGTATCATCAGCAAAGAAGGAACCGGTCACACTGCCATCATCCACACCCACGATAAAGATCGCATCCAGGCATTTGGCATGTCAATGCCTGCATCACGTATCCTTGTAAATACACCGGGAACGCAGGGCTGTATCGGGATCGGAAACGGATTACTGCCTTCATTTACGCTGGGATGCGGGACCTATGCAGGTTGCTCTACAACAGATAATGTGAGCTATCGTAATTTGCTGAACATTAAAAGAATAGCTTACCCTATTGAGGGTGATGTTTAAGCTTAATGGCCTGGCCATCCTTATCAATTGGCGACAATGATCTTTTTTACCTGAATGCCTGCTGAATTTCGTAAGGTACAGAAGTACATGCCCCTGGGGTATCCTGAAAGATCTGCAACAAAGGTGCCTTTTTGAGCGATGGAAGCATTATCTGAGTGGATCAGGGCTCCCCTGGAATCATATATTATCAGCTCGATGTTATCTGTTTCTTCAAAGGAATATGCAATATTGAAAAGCCCTGTTGAGGGATTTGGATAAACCTCAAAGAATTCTTCTTTATGGGGCTGAGCAATATTTACGGCCAGGCCAACGGTAAAATCGATTTGTGTGAATTTTCCGAAATCCGGATTAAAATAGAAAAGTATTGTTCCACTGAAGTCTTTAAAATAGATATACCCGCTTCCCTGGCTGTTTGCCCAGAAAGATATGCCATTGTCACCGGAATCGTGCAGGATAAAGGTATAACAGCCATTGTTAAGGTAAACCGTATCCTCGTAGATCGTTTCATTTTCAAAGTCATCCCTGGTAAAGACTACATTTCCCTCAGCATCCAGTATTTCATAATAATTCTGGTAGGCGACCTTATTGGTTTTTAGTTTAATAATAATCTCATTAGGATATTCCGGTGTCAGCTCGAATTGTGTTTTCATGGTATTGTTAAATGCGTATTCATCACTGCCACCATTAGGATTGCTGACAGTTACCGTGAAGTTGTTATTTCCATTCTGCCAGCCGGTCCAATCGATGGGATCGAGGCTGACGGTTTCTTTTTCAAGGAAAGCAAGCTGACCTTCCCACTGGAATGTTTGCATGATCCCGCTCTGTGGGCCGTAGTCTATGCTCAGGCTTGTGAGTGTATCTGAACCGGTATTCCGGATCACGATCTCAGGCCTGCCGCACATGGGGTTGAACCTTCCGTAAAACTTTCTGATGTTAGGTGTTATCACCTCGTCTACCGCAGCATCCAGGGTGAAGTTGGGTGCAGAATAACTTACAAAATATGATGTAACACTGTACCTTCCGTATTGATCGTAATCACAGTTATAATCAAGCGTAACGGAATCTGACTGAATAAATGGTGTTATCTCCCGGTTTTGCTCTGTTACTTTGGCACCGGGGCACCAGCCGGCACGGTCGTAGATCCATGTGCCACCCTGCGGGTAAAGCGGGTTATCGGCACACTCATCTATGATTTCCCATTCGTAGCGCGTAATACTGTCAACATCGATCCAGTGAGTTTTCTGGCAGAACTCCGCACAATTCGTTGCATTGTCGAATTCATGCCCGGAAGTGGTTACCTTCAAGCTGAACATATCAGCTTCAGGGTCAAGGTATACGGTCTTTGGCAGTACTTTTTCTTCGAAATTGCTTAGAGCCCAGTAACCATGCCACATTTTTTCTATGTTCAGCACATCGCGGGGAGGAATTCCCTCTATCATGTAAAACTTCAGGTCGAGTAATTCCTGGAAATTTCCGGCTGTGAGGTGTACGGTATCATGCAGGAACTGCCCGAAGTCGGTTACATCATATACCCAGGTGAAACCTTCACCCAGGCTAAGGCCGTTGCCATATGGCGTAATGAACCGCCCCAGTTCATATGCGTCAAGAACCTCATAGGGTACGTAGTAGGGTGATTCGATCTTGTAAATGATGTGATCCGGATCTACAAGCGTGGAGTCTGTGGCCTGTCCACCTTCATCGAAGACAAAGTCATTGTAGTAATGTGGCCATTTGTCCAGGGTGTCTGTTGCTTGTGTGGGATTATTGAAATCCTCAAATAATACTATCATCACCTGGTTATGTGGAAGTGTATCTACCCTTACAATAGAATCCAACTCCATGGGATCATAGTTGCCACTCTCAAAAATAATTATCGGACGGACATTCATCTGCTCGTAGTTCATCACCCTGTTCTTTCCTTTGTAGTCCATCCATTCAGGGTAACCATATAGCAGGGCTGATACCGCGTAGCTGCTATTGTCGACGGTTTCGTAACCACTACTTTCGTTAAATTGAAAATATGCCAGCAGATTATTGAATGCCGGATGCGATGGATCAAGGTCCTTATTCATCCATTCCTTGATGGTGGCCTGGTCCAGGGCAGTATTAAAGATGCGTAACTCATCGAGCATGCCTTCATAATTGCTTGCACCATTTCCATTGCTCCCGATTTTAAATTTGGTGATGCCGTCAAGGGATTTGTGCTTACCGGCACCGGTATGAAATGGAAAGCCATTTAAATAGATCCACATCTGCTGGGTGGTGATGTCTTTGGTGAAAGCCCAGTGGTTCCAGCTACCCTTGTAAATATCGGGAGAAACGCCTTTAAAAATCCTGTCGTAGGCTCCATCAGTGCCGCAATCCCAATATATGTTGCCGTTGCTCCATGGCAGATGGATGTTCACTACCCGCTGGCCTTCTGCATTGAGTCCCTCAAGGGCCGAGTTGTTCACAGGTTGTTTCCAGTTACCATATGCCCAGAAGCTGATCGTGATGGCACTGTCGAGCATGCTGATCCCGTTAACAGGAACTTCGATGAAATCCCCCTCGTGGAAATATAGGTTATGGTTGTCATCATGTGAAGATATGGCTGCTTTAAACCCCGACGGTGCGGCATCTAATTCTATCGGCAAGGTATTTTCATCACCTTCATAGCTTACATCTACAACTATATTTGAGCTGCCATCCCACTCAAAGGGAACTGAAAAGGGAATAGCTGTCCATCCTGTATTTCCAAAAACGAAATCCTTTTCAAATACTTTTAAAAGGCCGTCATTGATAAAGCCGCCCGGGTACAATGTGTCCTGATCCGAGGATGCCAGCCTGACAGTAAATTTTCTGAGTACGCTGCCTGTTACAGTAACAGCAAGTTGTATTCCTGTAATATCTCCTTGTGCTAATCCGGCAGCGATAAGCTCATCAGCCCTGTATAAATACTGCTGCCGGCCATTATCACTATTTTGAGGTTGGTTCAGGAAGCTTACCGTTACAGGCATTCCAATAGCAGCCGATGTAATTGGTGTTGTGCTATTGCTGTATTCCAGCCATGCGCGGTATTTCCACGAAACATCATCCATATACATGAAGGAGTCGGGAGATGCACCCCCTGCAATGAAATTGGGATGATAGAAAAGGTTAGAATCATAAGTGCCGGTATGATGATACAGGTAATTATGTGTTGTATAATCCCATTCGCCGCAGGCCGGACTCTGGGTCGGGTCGCACTTAAGAGTATGGTACATGAGTATTTTAGAGAAGCGGATGGTGTCGGACGGAAACACGTAAAAACCTTCCCTGGGGGCATTCCATCCGGGCTTAACAGGTGTGTTAAAGTCTATAGTCTGTACTACAATAGTATCTCCTTCATCAGCAAATGAGAATGCTGCGCAGAAAACAAGAAACAGAAAACTGATCTTTTTAATCATATCAATGGTTGTGAAAAAGCGTATTTGAAAAAGTAAAAAGCGCAAACACCCGAATAAACGAGCTTCAGAAAAGTGCCGGTAAGGAAGCCAATGAAGGATCCGATGGCAGCAATGAATGCTTCTTTTGAATCACGGCCACCTGTGGCTTCGCCGATGTAGGCTCCTACAAAAGGACCCAGTATGATGCCGAAAACCCCGAAAGGTCCAATTAGCACTATCGAAGGAAGGATGAAGATGCCAAAGATAAGCCCAATGGTACTACCCCACACCCCGCGCTTTGTTCCGCCGAACCTTTTTGTCCCATAGATAGGGACAATATAATCCAGGGCGGTGACCAGTACCATGATCCCGGCAAGTGTCCATATAGTGTCAGAGGACATGCGGGGCGGGTCCATAAACTGTAATAGAATAAGAGAGATGAAGGCTACGGCCTGTCCCGGGAGGATGGGCAGTATACAACCAACAAAACCGACTACGAGCAAGATGATCCCCAGTACTAATAATATAATATCCATGATAATAATTCTTTCAATAGCAAAAATATGAATATATGATGATGGAACGGATATCGGCAGGGATTATTTTTTTGATCTGGCAATAATAAGCTTCTGCCGGTGAATGGCCATGTCATCATCAAGGATCATGAGAATATATGTGCCCCCTTTAAGGTCATTTACTTCCAGGTG
>DAOVZP010000283.1 GCA_030635045.1 Bacteroidota bacterium
ATGTAAAAATATCTTCGAAAAGCTCGCCGCTTTGCTTTGTAATGTTCAGTGGATCCGTCACATCCCAAACCACCAGATCTTCAGCTGCGCCGGAGATCTTATACTCGGCCACTTCGCCCGGGCCAAACCCAATATGGTCGCGGAATGGCATAAATGGTTCGGTAAAGATGAGCTTGCGCCTGGCATTAACCGCAATATAATTCATCCAGCCAAGAGAAGTGGATACGGGCTTATCATAATCAACACGAATATTTACATTGTCACCTAGCAGGGGATAAAATCCCACTGTATCCGGGGTCGATGTCCAGGCATAAACTGTGGTGCCCAGAATGATCTTGGAAACGGGTGCCTTAAGCAGATGCTGCTCCCCGTAATAATAATCGAAATTACTTTCAATGGTTGAGTGCGCAGCAATATTGGTCTGCAGGCTAAGCTTATAATCTTCACTGATATTCGGAAAGTTAAAAGTATAATCGTAGCTGGTCTTCTCGCTATACTTCTCACCATACCATTCCCTTCCCGTTTTTAGTATATTAAAAGTATCATTTTCATGATAAGCATAATCAGAAAACTCGCTAACAAATATTGTTGGTGATAATCCCTGGTATTCGGCCAGGGGGACCCTCTTCCCGGGGGTATCATTTATGTTCAGGAAATAGAATGTCTTATCAGTATACGGGTTGATCTTATGCTGGAAAATGCCAAATCCGTCAAATGGCACATAGTTCCATGTTGTAGATGATTCCCCATAGAATAAAATATAGTCTTCATCATTAAAAACGTCATCCTCTTCACCATGCACATAAATGGGGTTTTCCTGAAGATCATCGATCCTGTCATCAGAATTTCTCTCAGGAACTATGCCATTGCCATTCCCGAAGATCCTGATCTTTTCCGGATCCAGGGTGGAGGGATTTATGCCCATCTGTGTAAGATCCTCGTAAGTGATCCTGTAGATACCTGTTGCATCAGCTGCAATGCGATACCATAATCCTGTGGCCAGCACGGAATTATCGACAAAGGAACCGGTAATTTTCATGCTTGTTCCTGTTTCCCTGGCCTCAACATGCAATACACAGGAATCCAGGACAGTTATCCCGGTGGAAGCAGATCCCCTGAACGGAAGGATAAGAACCTCCGCGAAAGGCACGCCTCTCTGATAAACAATGGAAGAGATCAGTTTAAACTCGTCCTCAACAATATCGATATCTGCAATTTGCTGTATGTTTTCGTACTCCAGGGTACTCACATGTTCTTCAACGATCTCTGCAGCAATGATAACATCTTGTGAAGGAAGCTGAAAACGGTAAATATATACCGGCAGCAAGCCAAAGGCATCATCCAGGCGAGCTTCAGTAAAATCCAGGACAGGCATGGCAATATCAGGATTCAGGTACCGCGTTTCAACACGAAAATCCTCAATGCACACCTGAAATACTTTCTCCTGCGACCAAACATTGGTAAAGACAATAAGCAGTAGCAGCAGTATTAGATTTCTTTTTATATTCACACCTGAAGTTTTAACATAGTCAAGACAAGTTCTCATTCGATATGGTTGCCTGCAAAAATACTTTATAAATTCTTAAAATTTCTTACCGAAGGATCACCAGTTTTTCAAGTTTTTCTGCAAATGAACCATCCTGGCTGCGCACCCTCAGCTTATAAACATAAACTCCACGGCCAATCCGGTCGCCAAAATCATCCAGTCCGTCCCAATACATCGGTTCCGACCGATAGCCATTGGTAATAACAAACTCATCGAGGGTTTTGATCAGGCGGCCTGATACCGTGAATATCTGCACCTGCACCTCAAGCATTGTATTAGGCTGGTTATGATCAAAATAGAAGGCTGTGCTGGTGGTAAAAGGATTCGGATAATTCAGCACATGGTCTATGGCAAGCTCTGCAGATTCAGCCACGACGAACTCAGTGTAGGATTCTGTTGAATTGTTATGTACATCCCAAACTTTCAGTTTAAGTGTATGGCTTCCTTCGGCCAGGGCAGAATAAGGATACCGGATCACACCACTCGTATAGCTATCGATATCAGCTTCATAATAATCATTGATGATCTGTGATTTTTTATTATCACTATCGAGTGTCGATACAATATCATGCCCTATCCCTGTTCCGACAGTATTGATCCCACTGGAGTCACTAACAAATGCAAGCAGGACCGGGTTCTCATCGGTGATCCCGCCAAAAGCAAAATTCTCATCATTCAGATACAATTGGATTTCAGGCCCATGGCTGTCAGGCGGAACACTATTATCAAATCCGCCGATAACAATTTTCTCGTAATTGCCACTAGCATCATGCTCATCGTTGTTGGCATAATAACTGATCTTTCCGTAACCATAATTGTACGCAATATCTTTAGGGACAATGAATGAAAAAGTAAACTTGCCATTTATGATATTTGCTTTCCCATTATAAAGTATAGCCATCAAAAGGTCAAATGAATAAGGATTGCTTTCGGGATCTGTAACCAGTGTTTCAACCTTCGTGGGTTTATCAAAAACTGTAGGCCTCAATACCCCATTGTAGGAGGTGAGTATATTTCCATCCAATCCGACTATGGTACCATGGACCGTAACCTTCTGGAGGGCTTTGATGGTATCGTCCTGGTTTGTAACTACAACATTATTGATCTTGATAGTATTGATTTCATACTCAGGGTATGCGAGCTTGAGGGCAGGATCGCCCAGCAAAATAAATTTCCTGTCATTATCGCTGATCCCACCATTTTTATTTTTCGCATAGCTGATCAAATCACCAAAGCGGGGATATTCTCCCTCTACCTGTTCAAACATCAGGTCATACATGGCATTGTTCAACTCAAAATTCGGGGAACCATATGTCGCCCTGGCGGTAGTAAAAAGTGATATTGCACCACCATCAGGGTTCAGCAGCACAAGTTCACCGGCCGAAACACGTGTTGGGTCATCATAGCGGCTGAATTCACAGGTAGCAGTGATGAATATCGGCAGCTTGTCAAAATTCGACCAGCTATTAATATCTGATATCTCCAGGATGCGTTCATGGGCCCAGCCGGCTTCGCCACCGTGGCCTGTATAATTCATGACCATGGTGCCTTTTTCTATCCTTCGGTTGATCGCATCATTTACCAGTGGAGCACGTTGTCCGCCGGAAGTGCTGACCTGTGCATAGGCATCAACGTATATCTTATCAATATTCAGATTACCATAAGTTGTGTCGAGCCTTGTTGCCATTTTCTCGGCATGCCCCATATGGAGGTTGCTGTCTTCATCATCAGCAACAAAGCATACAATATTACGCCAGTTTCCGAATACTTCGGGTTCACCACTTGAATAATGTATGATCTTATCTACCATTTCCCTGGCCGATTGTTGAGTGGATACCACCAGCCGGCCAATGCCAAGATCCAGCATGTCATAGATACTTCCTTCGCTTTCGCCAGCATCCAG
>DAOVZP010000381.1 GCA_030635045.1 Bacteroidota bacterium
AGTGATCCTATTTATATTACAAATCTTGAACAAAGAAACGTTTCCCTGCATCAAAACTACCCGAACCCATTCAGGGAAGAGACCACATTTGCTTTCGACCTGGCTTCTTCAGCCAATGTCAGGATCAGCATTTTCGATATGATGGGCAGGGAGCTTGCTACAGTGGCCAACAGGCAGTATACAGCCGGCAGTCATGAAATAAACTGGAATATCGGTAATCTTTCACCGGGTCAATATTTCTACAAGATACAAACCGATCATTACGTTGAAGTTAAGTCAATGCTGATCGTAAAATAATTGCATATGCAGCTAAAAAGGATCCTTTTAAAACTCAGCGGTGAAGCCCTGATGGGTACTCAAGATCATGGCATCGACCCTGAACGCCTGTCACAATATGCATCAGAGATAGTGGAAGCCGCAAGTGCCGGCACACAAATTGCCATTGTGATCGGTGGCGGCAACATTTTTCGCGGCCTCAGCGGGGCTGCTGAAGGCATGGATCGTGCACAGGGTGATTATATGGGTATGATGGCTACCGTGATCAACAGCCTGGCCTTGCAGGCAGAGCTGGAAAAACGGGGAGCAAAGACGGCCCTTTTCTCCGGAATGCTGATCCGTCCCATTACCATACCCATGAGTGCAAGATCGGCCATCAGCGAACTGGAAAGCGGCAAGATCATACTGATCAGTGGTGGAACAGGAAATCCATATTTTACCACCGACTCGGCTTCTGCACTCAGGGCACTTGAGATCAAGGCCAATATCATCCTGAAAGGAACACGTGTGGATGGTGTTTACACAGCAGATCCTGAGAAAGATCCCAATGCTAAAAAATACGAAACCCTCAGCTATGACGAAGCACTGGAGAAAGGCCTGCTTATCATGGACCAGACTGCCTTCACCATGTGCAGGGAGAACAACATGCCTATCTACGTTTTTAACATGAATGAAAAAGGCAACCTGAAAAAGGTTCTGGGCGGAAATAATATCGGTACGCTTATTAGTTAAGAAATATTATATTTGTCATATAACCATAAACCATAGCCATGAACGAAGAAGCCCAAATGTGCCTGGATGAAGCCAAAGAAGGCATGGAGAGCGCACTTTTACATCTGGACAAGGAATTACAGAAGATCCGTGCCGGCAAAGCCAATCCGCAGATGCTCGAAGGGATCATGTTCGACTATTACGGTGCCATGACACCCATTGAACAAGCTGCCAATATCAACACCCCGGACCCACGACAGATCATCGTTCAACCATGGGATAAAAGCATTCTTGGCGAAATCGAAAAAGCCATTCTCAACGCCAACCTGGGATTCAACCCGAAAAATGAAGGTGAAGTGCTGAGGATCTCAGTACCACCCCTCACAGAAGAAAGACGCCTCGAACTGGTTAAAAAGGCCAAGGGAGATGCAGAAAATACCAGGATCAGCATACGCAATACCAGGAGGTCAGCGAACGACCTTGCCAAAAGCCTTGAAAAAGACGGACTCCCGGAAGACGAATCTAAAAAAGCACAGGATATGATCCAGGAACTCACCAACGAATACATCAAGAAGGTGGATGAGATGGTGGAGGCGAAGGAGAAAGATGTTATGACGGTATAACGTGATGAGTGCCGGGTACCTAATTGAAAGGGAGAATTAATCAGTTTATAAGTTTATTGAGTGCAGTTGCGGCAGATGTCAATCTTGCTGCGATCGGTGAATATCTGCTTCCTAAAATCTTTATAGGCCTTGCCTTTCCATATCTCTTTAAAGGGTTGATTGTCCAATTTACCAAGCTGGTATGTGGCATCTTTATCGAAGCAGCACGGGACCACCCTTCCGTCCCAGGTGATCACAGCCCCGTCCCACATCCTTGGGCAGCGGTTGCGTATGGGTTTCTTCAAGGCCCATTTTCCATCTTCTCCCCGCTTATATCTTGAAAATTTTGAGTTTTCAGGGATCATCAGTGTATCATTCTCATGATCATATACCTGTGCAGTTTTCAGTTCAAGCCTGACACCCAATTCCTTCGTCAGCCTTTTGATATCCTTTATCTGATGCTCATTATGTTTAAACACCAGGAATTGGATGATCAGGAACGGGCGTGATGACCTGAGTTCCTTTTTCCATTTAACAACATTATTGATGCCGGATAATACCTTTTGAATGTCACCGCCCCTTCGATATTGCTCATAGGTATCCTGGTCTGTGCCATCCAGGGAGATGATCAGCCGATCGAGGCCGGTGCGGACAAGCTGTTTAGCATTATCATCATCGAGGTAATGGCCGTTTGTGGAAGTAGCTGTATAAATTTTATTCCGCCGGGCATATGAAACCATATCGAAAAACTCCGGGTTCAGTAACGGTTCACCCTGAAAATAAAGCATAAGGTACATGAGATGGCCTTTCAGCTGATCGATCACATTTTGAAATTCCTTCAGTGAAATTTTTCCCTGAGGGCGACTGAAATCCTTATGGCCGGACGGACATTCAGGACAACTCAGGTTACAGGATGTGGTGGGCTCAACACAAATGCTTACCGGCATTCCCCGGTGATGCGGGTGGCGGGCCACAAGACTCACAAAATAGCTGCATTTGATAAGGATATAATTG
>DAOVZP010000180.1 GCA_030635045.1 Bacteroidota bacterium
ATGAAATCTGTTTTACTCTTTTCCTTTAATATTGTAAATATAATCATTTCCCGGCATCGGATTTTCAGCAACCAACCCCAGCCACCAGGAACAAGTGCCTAAAGTGAGCTAAAGTGAACTAAAGTTTGAAGTTATCCAGTATCCAGCATCCAGTACACCTACGCTAAAGCTTCGGTGTACGAAGCATCCAGGATCCTACTTCAACCACCTGTCAAGCCAGTCGTAAAAGGTCCTTTGCCATAGTATCCCGTTCTGCGGGCTGAGTACCCAATGGTTTTCATCCGGGAAGAAAAGGAATTCAGCGGGCACTCCTCTGAGCACAGCTGCATTGAAGGCACTCATGCCTTGCGTATAAGTAATCCTGTAATCAAGTTCCCCGTGGATGATAAGGATTGGCGTATCCCATTTATCGATGAATTTA
This sequence comes from Bacteroidota bacterium, assembly GCA_030635045.1. GTDB lineage: Bacteria > Bacteroidota > Bacteroidia > Bacteroidales > B18-G4 > B18-G4. The sequence continues at coordinate 422 of DAOVZP010000180.1, forward strand.
TGAGGGGAATTGGCATAGGAGTTCATGGCCACCTTGTTATCTTTTTCCCAGAAAGCACCCCCCAGGTCCCAGTCAACAAACCACATCTCTTCTGTCTCAAGGTATTGGGATTCAAAGTTGAACATGCCGTCATGAGAGATAAAAGCTTTGAAACGCTTGTCGTGGTTGCCGGCCAGCCAGAATACCGAAAATCCGCCATAGCTGGCTCCAATGGCACCCAGGCGATCATTGTCGATAAATGGTTCTTTCGACACCTCATCGATGGCCGACAGGTAATCTTTCATATTCTGCCCGCCATAATCACCACTGATCTGCTCATTCCATGCCTGACCGAATCCCGGAACACCGCGACGGTTAGGTGCAACAATAATATAGCCGTTGGCTGCCATCATCTGAAAATTCCATCTGTACGACCAGAACTGGCTTACCATGCTTTGTGGCCCGCCCTGGCAATACAATAATGCCGGGTATTTTTTTGAAGGGTCGAAATGCGGCGGGTATATCACCCAGGTCAGCATATCCTTATTATCAGTTGTTTTGATCCAGCGCTTTTCAACCTTACCCATGGTGATCTTGTCCAGGAGTTCTTTGTTAACAAATGATATCTGAGTGTCAGATCCGTCTTCCGGGTTTACTGCAAAGACCTCTGTGGGCATCGACATCGATTGGCGCGTTGCGATCAGCATGTCGCCGGCAAAGGCAACAGAACGGTAATTGTGGATGCCTTCAGTGATCTGCCTGAAAGTGCCGCTGCCTATATCCAGTGCAAATATCTCATAGGATCCCAGGTGTGCACTGATGAAGAAGATCTCTTCATTGCCGTTCCACGCAAAACCGCCGGCATTCTGGTCAAACTCCTGTGAGAAATTTGTGGTCTCACCCGAAGCAATATCATATACGATCAGCCTGGTCTGGTCCGATTCATAACCATCCCGTTCCATGCTTTCCCATGCGATCATACTGCCGTCGGGAGAATAAACGGGGGCCATATCGAAGCCCATCATGCCCTCTGAAATATTCTTTGTCTTTCCGCTTTCCAACTCATACAGGTATATGTCGGAATTGGTGGAAATTGAGTATTCCATCCCGGTTTTTTTCTTGCACGTATAGGCAATGGTCCTGCCATCAGGGCCCCAGCATATCTGCTCCATTCCGCCGAAAGGGCTCAGGGGAGATCCCCATGGCTCACCATCCATGATGTCGTTGAGATCAGCGATGCCTTCTTCAGAATATTCAGCAATAAAAATATGGCTGTATGAATCTACCCAGTGATCCCAGTGGCGGTACATCAGGTCTGTGTTGATACGGCCGCTGGCATCAGGAAGGCCTTCATACAATTCCGCAAATGGATTATCAATACATACTTCTTTTATAAAGAGTATATGTGACATACCGGGGGCGTAACTGAACCCGCTGACCCCTCCTTCAATATCTGATATCTTTTGTAAACCGGTACCGTCGGTGTTCATTTCCCATAGCTGTACACTGCCGGAGGCAGAAGAGAGGAACCCGATCTTATTTCCGTCGGGACGCCACAGGGCATTGAATTCGCTTTTGGGAGAATGCGTTAATTGCACAACATCACTTCCGTCAGTATTCATCAGGTAAAGTTCACGGTTGCCCTTGTTTTGATCAATACTGTAATACGAGAGCCCGTAAAGCAAGCTGTTGTCATCAGGCGACACCTGAACATCACTCAGCCTGCCATAGGCCCATAATACTTCAGGGCTTTGTATGTCATTGCTGAGTTCCGGCATCTGTTTGCCAATAATTACTGCTTCTTCTACATTGGCTTTATCACCGGTATTGGTGCAGGCGGTAATGATCAGTGCGATAAAGGACATGGGGATCAGGAATCTGCTGTTCATAAGGATTTATTTAAGTGAAATGACTAAATGAAGTTCTTTCAGACGCTGTAAATATCGGAAAATTCTAAAAAAAATGCAAATTTCCAGGTATTGGCCATGTCAGCCGTTGGCTGATTATATCCAACCGTTAACTGCTTTCCGGTAACCGTTAAATGAAAGCACATTGGATACCTTAACGTATTGATTTATTTTTGACCTTTATGGATTATTTATAACTAAATCTAACAACTATGAAAAACTTGACCCTTTTGTTAATTTGTTTAATGTTCGGCCTGGCTGTTTTTGCCCAGAGCAGGCCGATAATTCCACAGGAAATTAAAAACATTCCATTGGAAAATGTTCCAATTGCCTCTGTTGATGAATCTCTGAATACGGATGCAACTTTCAACGATTATAAGTTTGGCGACTGGACAGAGGAAAATGTAGGCACCACTATTTTTGACCTTCAGTCGAACTATGCATGCCAGAACCGGCTCTATCTTTTCGATGATGGCACCATGGGAGCTACATGGACCAGGGGCCTGGAGGAAACAGCCTTTCCCGACAGGGGAACAGGTTATAACTTCTTCGATGGCTCAAGCTGGGGAGAAATTCCTACTGTACGTATAGAATCCACCCGTTGTGGCTGGCCTTCTTATATGCAGTATGGCCTGAATGGTGAAATGATCGTTGCACATACCGGTGGCGAGGACGGCCTTGTGATGAACTACCGTACAACGCGTGGCAGCGGAGCCTGGACTGAGATGTTCTTTGCAGGTCCGGAAGATCATGAGGATATAATCTGGCCCAGGACGGTTACATCCGGTGCAGATTTTATGACCATGCATGTGTTTGGTGTTACAACACCCACTGGCAATGGTGGCACACTTTATATGGGAATGGACGGCGCCATGGTTTACTCACGCTCCACCGACGGAGGTGTAACATGGGCCGATGAGAATATCATCCTGGATGGCATGGGGCCTGACTACTACAACCATGCCGGTGGTGACTATTTCGCAATTGCCAATCCGCAAGGCGACAATATCGCTTTTGTCATGGCCAGCAAATGGCAGGATATGTATTTGATGAAATCAGAAGATAATGGTGTGACATGGAATAAAACAATGATCTTCGAGCACCCGTATCCTTTCTTCGACTGGGATGTGACCATTACAGATACTTTCTTCTGTCCTGATGGTGCAGTAGCTGTTGCACTCGATAACGATGGCGTTGCCCACATTACTTTTGGGATCACCCGTGTCGGCCACTTCGATACCGGCGATACTTACACCGCATTTCCTTTTTATGATGGAGTAGGATACTGGCGTGAAGGAATGCCCGAATTTGAAGATGGTGAAATGAACCTGAATGCACTGGATCCTGACCTGCTTGAAGAAAATGTAACCCTTATCGGATGGACACAGGATCTCAACGGCAACGGCGAATGGGATGTGATCGGTACCGTGGAAAGCCTCGGCAATTATCGTACAGGTATATCCAGTCACCCCACCATGACCATCGATGAAAATAATTATATATATGTTGTATTCTCATCCATTGCAGAAACTTTCCAGACTGATGAGCAGAACTACAAGCACCTTTTTGCCCGCACATCGAAGGATGGTGGTGATACCTGGGGAGATGAATTCTACGACCTGACCGGCGACATCGTTCATGTATTTTCAGAATGTATCCATCCGGCCATGGCTGATAATACCGATGATTATATCCATCTGATCTATCATGAAGATACAGAACCCGGACAGGCAGTTCAGGGCGACCTGGATCCTTACGGTGACAATAATGTGCCTTATATCAGGATCATGAAGCCTGAGATACTCGGAATTGGTGATAATTCACAGGAGATCAGCACGATCGACTTTATTTCACAAAATCATCCAAACCCGGCTGTGCACAGCACCGATATCAATATCCACCTGATGTTCTCATCTAATCTTTCTGTTCATGTACATAATATGATAGGGCAGAAGGTTGTTGAGATTGATCGTGGTTATCTGGCTCCCGGCGTTCATACCGTTTCAATGGATGTCAGCGACCTCCAGGATGGTGTATATTTCTACACCGTTATTGCCGGTGGCGAAAGCATGACGAAAAAGATGATCGTAGGTAATTAAGATAATCCTGCCCCTGACATATAATTCTGTGTGACGAGTGCAGAGTCGTCAGATGCAGTACCCCGTGGAAAAACCCGCGGGGTTTTTCATATAGAAGACCCTTCTACGGCGGACAAGTAGAAGTATGAAGAAGTGAAAGGAGATTGTTGAAGTGCGCATACTTCTTCTATCTTCTATCGCCTTCACCTTCATCATTCTTATTCTCATTCTTATTCTTATTCCTTGTTCCTTGTTCCTTGTTCCTCTGTTCTCTATTCAACAAGAAGCTTCTGCCTCAGCCTGCTATTCCCGATAATGGACTTCAGGCCGGAAACGGTATCATTGTCCATTCAATATTCTGCATTCTACATTGGCCATTTTCTCTAAGTATCTA
>DAOVZP010000165.1 GCA_030635045.1 Bacteroidota bacterium
AAGGTGTTTTTAATTGCAATAAGGCCATGATCCAGCTGAGAAACATAACCGGAGAATTCCTGGCCCAGGGTCAGGGGTGTTGCGTCCATGAGATGTGTACGGCCGGTTTTCACCACTTCGCCAAATGCTTTTGCTTTCTCTGCCAGGGTATTGCGTAACAGCTCTACACCCGGGATGGTAATATCCACTATCATCTTATATGCCGCGATATGCATTGCCGTGGGAAAAGTATCGTTTGAAGACTGCGACTTGTTAACATCATCGTTAGGATGGATAGGGCGCTCTCCCTCACCAAGTTTCCCCCCGTTCAGCACATGCGCGCGGTTGGCAACAACTTCATTAACGTTCATGTTCGACTGCGTTCCGGACCCGGTTTGCCATATCACCAGAGGAAAATTATCATCCAGCTTGCCCTCCAGGATCTCATCGCAAACTTCTGCTATTAATTCTTTTTTATTATCATCCAGCACGCCAAGCTCATTGTTGGCCAGTGCTGCTGCCTTCTTCAAATACCCGAAGGCCCTGATGATCTCAAGAGGCATGGACCCTGCCTCCCCGATCTTGAAATTGTTCTTTGAACGCTGGGTTTGTGCACCCCAGTACTTATTGGCGGGAACTTCGACATTGCCCATAGTGTCTTTCTCTATACGATATTCCATTTTGAAATTTTGGTTTTATATGAGTATTATAACATTTACAGCAATACATCAATCTCCGATGCCGGGTCACCGAGAACTGCCTTCGGCCCTTTTACCACGATCGGACGCTGAATGAGCTTAGGATATTCCAGTAAGATCTTCACCCATTCATCGTCGGTGAAATTCTTTCCCTTAAAATCAGACTTATAAATTGCTTCCTGTGTTCGGATGATCTCTGTCGGTTTTTTGTGCAAGCGGACCAGGAGATCTTTAACATCAGCTTCGCTAAGGGGGTTTTTCAGGTATTCGATAACCTCCGGCTCAATACCCTTTTCCTGCAGATATTGCAGCCCAGCCCTTGATTTCTTACAACGCGGATTGTGATAAATTTTATACATGATACTGGTTGCTGGTTACTGGTTACTGGTTACTGGTTACTTTTTCCTATCCCATTTTCCTTTTTCCATTTTCCTTATGCATTCCCAAACTGCATAAGATAAGTTTTAATGAATTCATTCAGATCCCCATCCATTACGGCCTGCACGTTACCTGTTTCAAAACCTGTACGCACATCTTTCACCATTTTATAGGGATGCATAACATATGACCTTATCTGTGAGCCCCACTCGATTTTCTTTTTGTTGCCTTCGATCTCAGCCTGGGCTTCTTTTTTCTTCCTCATTTCTATCTCGTACAATTGAGATTTCAGCATGCGAAGTGCCTTCTCCCTGTTTTGTCCCTGTGAACGTGTCTCCTGGCATTCGATGACAAGTCCGGAAGGTCCATGCCGCAGGCGTACCGCAGTTTCCACTTTATTGACATTCTGTCGACCGGGCCCGCTCGCGCGGAAGGTGTCCCAGGTAATATCAGAAGCGTTGATCTCAATCATGATGTTTTCATCTACCACAGGATAAACATAAACCGAGGCGAAAGAGGTATGCCTGCGGTTGGCCGAATCGAACGGGGACAGGCGCACCAGCCTGTGTACACCATTTTCACCTTTCAGGTATCCAAACGCAAAATCCCCTTCAAACTCCAGTGAGACAGACTTAAGGCCTGCCACTTCGCCCTCACTCATTTCAAGTTCCTTAACCTTATAATTATTTCGTTCTCCCCAACGATAATACATACGCATCAGCATCTCAGCCCAGTCCTGGCTTTCCGTGCCGCCGGCACCTGCATTGATCTGAAGGATAGCACTCAACTTATCTTCCTCACCGCTGAGCATATTCAGAAACTCAAGGTCCTCAACGGCCTTAAGTGTTTTTGCATGCTGTTTATCAAGATCTGATTCTGATCCTTCTCCTTCACTAAAGAACTCGAAGATAACCATCAGGTCATCAATAGCTGTATTTACTTTCCCGAATGCATCGGTCCAGAACTTGATGGATTTGATCTCTTTGAGGAGTTCTTCCGCTTTTTTGGGGTTGTTCCAGAAATCGGGGCTGTGGGTAACCTTTTCCTTTTCTTCGATCAGACTAATCTTGCTGTCGATGTCAAAGGAACCTCCTCAAGGCTTCAAGCCTCTTATTCAATGCTTTAATATCTTCTTGTGAAACCATAAAATGTATTTTGGACAAAGATAAAAAAAAGAAGGCTGCTGAACTACCTGATTACAGGTTTTCAGCAGCCTCCGTATCACCGGTAAACCCGGCTATGAAATATTAATTTGTTCTTGGTTTGGGGTCCGGGCCATACACCTTTGTTGTGTTTGCAGCTTTCAATGGTGCCTTATCCGTAACAAGGATATTGTCGACCAGCCATCCACGGAACCCGTTATACAGCCCGTCAACAGTCCTGAATTCAAAAATGATCTGAATGTCGGCGCCTACATATCCTGAGAGATCATATTCCACATTCGCCCACATAGGAGCTTTGTTGAACCCGCCTGAAGTGAAAGGCAATGCAGCCCTGTTATCGAGGATAGGATCACTGTATGGGTTAAGCCTGCCCAGTGATGTTGTAACCTGGGTGCCAATATCAAGGATATGGATCTCCATGATATCGAAGCCGGAGGCATTTGGGTTTACACTTTCAATCTCGAACCATGACCAGAATGAGAGTGAGGCCTGGTTCAGTCCCACCAGGCTGATCTGAGGTGATGTAAGACTGCCATGATTTGACGATACACTGGTACCGCCTGACCACTGGCTTTGGCCGGCCGAAGCTTCACCAATGAAGCTTCCCGTTGATGCTTCACCATACCATGCGCAATACATGCCTGCATATGCATTGGAGATATTTCCGCCGGTGTTATCATTTGGAGCAAGTTTTACATATTCGTTTGTAACATTGCTGTTCATGATCGCAGCATTCTGTTGAGAATGCCAGAATCCATCATATGTCCAGGCAGATGTAGTCTCGAATCCTTCCGTGAAAATAGTGTTACCAGGCACATTTTGATTAACGAGATCGACATTTTTTACGACAAGTGTATTCTGGGCAATGATGACATTATGTGATACATCGACAAAATTCCCTTTTATCGTTTTGATTTTAAATGCAGGGATCAGGTCACCTTTATTTGCTGATTCAAGAGGTATGGCACCAATGGCAAACTTACCGGATGCATCACTCATAACAGTAGCAAAATAACCATTGGTCAGCGTCTCATCTTCTGCGCTTATGGCAATTGTAGCATCGGCCAGAGCTATTCCATTGGCATCCAGCACAACCCCGCAGAGGGCCCCTACGGGGACCGTAACAGTATTATCAACAGGCATAAAACCAACAAAAGCCTGGGGCAGGTTAACATTCCCTACCACTACACTGTTTGCCACCTGAGATTGGTAACCTTCTTTTGAAACCGTAAGCGTATAAGTACCTGCAGTTATACCGGTTACAAGGTAATTTCCTCCGGCGTCAGTCAGCACCTGGGTGACTTGAGCACCGGCATGGTCTGTTACAGCAACCAGCGCCCCGGCCATATGGGCAAAGCTCACCGCATCCTGACTGTAACCGGCTATGCTAAACCCACCGGATGTTGGATCATCATCATCTTCATCTTTTTTACATGCGCTTATCACTATGGCAAAACTCATAAGTAATATGAGTGGGTAATACAACTTTTTCATAATAGATCATTTTAGATTAAACAATTGGATTATAAATATTTTAAAATAAGGTGTTTTTCATAACCTCTTGATAAAACGAAATTATAAATTTTATTCCTATTATTAAAGCTTTTCGGATCATCCATGGAAGATTTCTTTTTCTCAATCACCTCCTGCAAGGTCTTTTCATACTGATACTCATCAATTTCATCCAGTCCTACCTGAATGATCGGATCCGAAATTTTTTTTGCTCTCAGTCCGGCAATGATCTTATTCCTGCCCCATTTCTTGATCCTGAATTTACCCCCTGCAAAAACCCTTGCAAATCGTTCCTCGTTGAGATAGTTCTCTTCCTCAAGGGATTTAATGATCTTCCGGGCCACTTCCGGCCTTACCTTCCACAAGTAAAGTTTATTCTTCACCTCAAACACAGACCGCTCCTGGTATGCACAATAGTGCTTTGCCTTTTCAAAAATATATTTTGTGTGTTTCGTTTTGGGAGCACTCATGGATCACAAGCTTAATAATTCTCTGACAAGTTCCGGGACTCCCTCTCCGGCTTTTTTGCGTATCGCTGTCATGTTCTCCACCGTACTGCTTTCCCGGGCGGCGGGGTCAATATAATATTTCATACAATCAACCGGTGCATAATGGATAAGTCCGGCAGCCGGATAAACCTGCATAGAGGTGCCTATAACCATAATGATCTCAGCGCTTGTTGCAATTTCAGCAGCCAGTGTAATGTTTGGCACGGGTTCTCCAAACCATACAATATGAGGACGTAGTTGCCCGCCTTTCGGGCATGTATCTCCCGCTTTAAGTTCCCAATCCTGCAGTTCGATGACATAATCAGGATCGGTAACACTCCTGGCCTTTTTTAATTCCCCATGCAGATGAAGAACCTGCTTTGATCCGGCTCTTTCGTGCAGGTCATCAACATTTTGGGTGATGATGCGGACATCATGCTTATCCTGCAATTCGGCCAGCGCATAATGAGCCGGATTGGGTTCGCATTCGAATAATTGCTTCCGCCGCTGGTTATAAAATTCAAGTACCAGCTCCATATCGGCGGCCCATGCTTCCGGTGTAGCGACTTCCTCCACCCTGTAATTATTCCAGAGTCCATCATTATCCCGAAATGTTTTAATCCCGCTTTCAGCGCTCATCCCGGCACCGGTAAGTACTACTATTCGTTTTGACATTGATCTGAGTTTAATAATCCTGTTTACCCGGAATGCCTGTTTCCACATGGTAAATATACGAAATTAGGCAGGCAAAAAAAGGGCGGGCCGGAAAAACCGGCCCGCCCTTAGG
>DAOVZP010000041.1 GCA_030635045.1 Bacteroidota bacterium
ATCCCGGTGATCTCAATTTCACATTCATCAATGGAATGTTCACTGATGAATGAATTCATATAACTGGTGAATTCCTTTTTTGCATTATTGTCGGGAGACATGAACTTTGATATGATGATGGCTTTATCGAGATCCTCGTTTACATACGTTTTAACAATGTCGTTTCCATCAAGGGAAAATGCCCAGAGCTGCTCTATCATGTCTTTTTCCGGAGGGATCCTTCTAATCCCTTCTCCCAGGGCAAGATTGATCTCCGCAACCAGTGTAGCGATCGATTGGGTGGTCAGCACATCAGGGCTTTGTTTCATGTAATCGGCAGTCTTAACTATGGTGTTAAGAACTTCAGGGCTCAGGATATCACCCCGGAATACCACAAAAATGGGTTTGGATCCGCCAAATTTGTTGATCATGATATTCTCTGCAGTCCTGGCAGGGTTGTCTTTTTTGAAATACTCCTGTATATCGACGCTCCTCTTGATCAGGAATATCCCCATGATGCTTATGATGATCAGGATAGTCCATGAAGTCAGGATATACTTGGGATGCCTGATCAAAAGCCTTTTCAGCGGAGCGAGGAAATAAATTGTGAGCAGTGGCGTACCATGATTGTATTTCCCCTTAGCAGCCTTTTTGCTGTAAATGGAAAAGCCGGCGATCAGGGCAGGGGTAAAGAATAATGAAAGAAATGCTGCGAAAAAGGTTCCCATGGAAGTGAAGATCCCGAAATCGCGGATCATCTCGAGGTAAGCCCCGAAAATGAACGACATAAAGCCGATTGCCGTGGTGATGGCGGCCAGCAGTACAGGGATGAAAATATATATCAGCGCCTTCAGCAATGCTTTCTTGCGATCAGTATCCTTCATCTCATTGATCCGGTTGAGGACATGAATGGTATATGCACTGCCTACAGCGAGCAGGATGATCGGTATGTTGTTTGAGATCATCGACATCTTATACCCAAACAAGGCCATAATGCCCAGTGTCCAGACAATGGCAATGGCAACCGTAAGTAATGGCAACAGCACTCCCCTGATGGTTTTGAAAAAGGCTGCAAGGATCACAGCGATCAGCAGGAAAGCAATGGGAAGGAGCAGCTTCAGGTCTGAGGAGATGAGTTCTGAAATAGATGTAACCATCATGGGAGAACCTGCATAATAAAGTGTTTCCGGCAGGTTCATTGCCTGTGTCTGATCCATTACGGCTGTAGCCACAGCTTCTACATTGGCATCTTCCGAAAGTGAAAAAACAATGAGTGTTGCTGTACCGTCTTCAGAAACGATGCTCCCTTTGTACATTTCTTTCGAAAACACACGTTCCCGGAGAGCCTCCAGTTCTTCTTCAGTGTCGGGCAGGTCGTAGATGTCGACCAGGTTGCCTATTCCTGCCTCATTTATGTCGATGATATTAGTAAGGCTGTTGACAGATATAATACCATCAATTCTTTCTAATGTTTCTGTGATCTGCTTTACATGTTCAAGGGTCTCAGTCTGGAAAAGGTCATCCGTTTCCAGGATCACCATTCCCATTTTATTGCTGCCGAATTCGATGGCTATCTTTTTGAGGAGTGAAGCGTCGGGGTCGTCATCGGGCAGGGAACTGATCACATCAGAGTTGATCTGCATCTTTGTGATCTGATAACCTGTAAAGCCGGTAAAGGCCAGCACAGCAATAACTATCAACCAACGGAACCTTATAATAAATTTAGCCAGTTTATTCATATTTCATTAGTGTGTTTTAACAAAAAACGCCACTTTTTCCAGCGAAGTTATCATATCATATTCTTCAAGGTACACTTCCTTTGGAACGTTTACCGGTTTTGGTGTATAATTTAACATGCCTATGATCCCTGCCTTTACGAGCATATCTGAGATCATGGGGGCATCTTCACCGGGCACTGTCATGATCGCGATCTCGATCTTCTTCTCCTTTATGATCTTTGTCATATCTGCTAAATCAAAGCATTCTATCCCATGATATTTCTTTCCGACCTTGCCCTTATCGACATCGAAAACGGCAACGATCGAAAGCTTTGTCCTCTTGCCGCTGAAGTAGTTGGTGATGGCACGGCCAAGGTTTCCGATCCCGACTACGCATACATTGATACCCTCTTTACTATCGATGATCTGTCCGATCAGGTCGATCAGTTCTTTAACATTATAACCTTTGCGCAATGTGCCTGTATAGCCGATGAGCATAATGTCGCGTCTCACCTGAACAGCTGTAATGTGTTGTATCTTAGCGATCTCATGTGAATAGATATATGTCATTCCTTTCGCATGGCATAACAGCAGGGCCCTTCTGTACTGGCTGAGCCTTTCAATGGTTTTATGCGGTAAATTCTTCATAAGAACTTTGAATTGAGTGTCGTTAGTGCTCTAACAATGCAAAAGTATAAGGCTGACTTCTTTAATGCAAGAAAAATGTTAATTATTTCACAATGTTAATAATTAACACTCTTTTAACCACTCGTACCAGGCATCCATACCTTCCCCGCTTTTGGCTGAAAGTTCAAAAAACTTCAGGTGATGGTTCACCCTGAGGGCATAATCCTTTGCCTTTTCCACATCAAAGTCGACGTAGGGGAGGAGGTCGGTTTTGTTGATGATGCAAATATTTGAGGTCCTGAACATATCAGGATATTTTATGGGCTTGTCATCACCTTCGGTGACACTGATAACAACTACCCTGTATGCTTCACCGAGGTCGAACATGGCCGGGCAGACCAGGTTTCCGACATTTTCGATCACCAGTATCGAGTTCTCGGCAATTTCCAGTTCTTTTACTGCCCTGTTGACCATTGAGGCATCAAGATGGCAGCCGCTTCCCGTATTCACCTGCACTACCGGAGCCCCGGTTGCTTCTATCCTTTTCGCATCATTCATGGTTTGCTGGTCACCTTCAACGATAAAAAACGGGATATCGCCTTTCATGTCGGTGATGGTTTTCTCAAGCAAGGTGGTTTTTCCGGAGCCGGGGGAGCTCACCATATTGATTGCCCTGATATTCCTGGCTTCGAAGAAACCCCTGTTCCTTTCCGCCAGGAGATTGTTTTTATGTAAGATATCTTGTTCAAGTACGACCTCTCTGCCATCTTCATGATGGTGGTGGTGATGCCCGTGATCATCTTCATGATGGTGATGATGTTCGTGCCCATCGTTGTGGCTATGAGTATGTGTATGGGCATGCGAGTGATTTTCATCGTCATGCTCATGCTCATGTGAGTGCACATGGTCGTGTTGGTTCTCATCACCCGGTTTGGTGATCCTGATCTCATCTTCTTGTCCGCATCCGCAAGTTCCGCACATATTTCAAATTTTAAATTTTGAGTTTTGAGTTTTTAATTCTCATTCTCATTCTTATTCTCATTCTTATTCTTATTCTTATTCTTATTCTTATTCCTTGTTCGTTATTCTATATTCTTTATTCTTCGAAGAATATAATCCTCCGAATTTTCATTTCCCGTCCCTGTATATCATCAGAATACGGATGTCCGCATGCCGGGCAGGGAGTAATAATATCCTCGGGTTCAAACTCATGGGCACAGGCGATGCATTTCACCCTGGCGCTGATCTCATGTATGTTGATCCTGGCTGACTCCATGATGCTTGACTTAACTGCTTCTTCAAGTGCAAACTGAAGTGCTTCAATCACCACCCCCGACATGCTGCCAATTTCAAGGTCAATTTCCGACACCGCTTTGCAATTTGCAGCTGCTGCGTTTTCTTCCACGATCTCCACAATGTTCATTGCTATCGACAGTTCATGCATTTTCTCTGCTTTATCCTGCAAAATTAAGTAATTATTATATTTGGATTTATCATAAAAATTTTAAATATTTGATTTGTTTTTAAAAATGACGTATCTTGTTAGAAATGAAAACTAATTATTAATCAAATCATATTATTGGAGGCAACATGCAAAAAAAAGTTTCATTGACAGTAAAGTGCCCAAGTTGTGGGGAATTATTAATGGACGATACTCACCTTATCAACAACAGGAAAGCCATCAGACTCAACATAAAAACGACCGATGGTAAGGAGGGGAATATCTGGCTAAGCTCCATTTACGGCGATTATAACTATACCTCTGAGCACGCTATCCCTGAGGGAGATGTGGTAATTTTTTCCTGCCCGATGTGCAAAAAAGACCTTGCCCGCCCTATAGAATGTGAAGTCTGCAATGCACCTATTGTATCCTTCTCCTGCAGTATTGGCGGAAAGGTAAGCATCTGCTCACGCAATGGCTGCAAGAACCATTATGTAGTATTTGAAAATTTGGATACGGCAGTCAGGAAGTTTTACTCGGAATACGGCTATTAGTCAATAATTGCCGGCTAAGAAAATAAAAAGCCGGCATGGTTTTGTTAAATTATTAACATATCCTTGGCAGTTGCTCTCCGGCAAGCATGTCTATAATGCGGTTTCCTCCAATTACAGTTTGCAACCACGCCCTGCCGGGATGATCAGTGACAACCTCGCCTATGATGCGGGCATCTTTTCCGAATTTATTTTTTTGCATTGCCTTTACGACGATCTCTGCATCTTCATCAGCCACCACCACGACTACTTTACCTTCATTGGCCACATACATGGGATCAAAGCCCAGCAGTTCGCACATGCCCCTCACGCCCTCATCAATAAGTAACCGTTCTTCGTAGATGTTGATGCCGTAGTCTTTGTTTGTGCTTAATTCGGTAATCACCGTAGCCAGCCCGCCACGTGTAGCATCACGCATAAAATGCACTTTTTCAGATGCTCCGGTTATTTCTGAGATCAGTCCGTTTAATGAGGCACAATCGGAGATGAGTGGAGCCGAAAGTTTCAATTCATTTCTGGCACTCATAATGGCCATGCCGTGGTCGCCTATCGATCCGTTGATGATGACTTTGTCGCCGGCCCTGACCTGTTTACCTTCGCTGATGCTATAATGCTTTTCGACGAGGGTGCCAATGCCTGTTGTGGTGATAAAAACCTTGTCGCACTTATCCTTATTCACCACCTTGGTGTCGCCGGTAACTATGCTGACACCTGCCATCTTTGCCTCTTCGGCCATGGATATCACAATACGTTTTAGGTCTTGCAACGGAAAACCTTCCTCAATGATGAAAGCAGCACTAAGGTAAAGGGGTGTAGCTCCTGATACGGCAACATCGTTTACCGTCCCGCAAACAGCCAGTTTGCCAATATCCCCTCCCGGGAAAAAGATAGGGTCCACCACAAAAGCATCGGTGGTAAAAGCAATCTTGTGTGCTGGCACTTCCAGGAGAGCGGCATCCGTTTGCCTGTCAAGCTCAGGATTATTGAAATGCTTCACGAACAAACTGTCGATAAGCTCGTGTGTGAGCTTACCACCGCTTCCATGCCCTAACAATATTCTGCTATTTTTTTCTGGCATTTCTTATTTTTTGAATTTTAAGTTTTATTTGGATTTTGAATTTTGGAACCTGGAATTTATCCGCGGTAGCGGAGCCACGCATGACAGGCACCTTCATTAGAAACCATACAGGCCCCCACAGGGTCATTAGGTGTGCACGCTTTCCCGAATAATTTGCAATCTGCAGGCGATTTCAGCCCCTTTAATATTTCTCCGCAAATACAGCCTGAGTCTTCCCTGGTCTTTTCTACTTCAACGGGGATGGCCCTTTCTGCATCCATGTGACCGAAAGCCTCTCTTAGCTTCAGTCCGCTGTCTTTCAAAACGCCCAATCCGCGCCACCAGTCGTCATCTGCTTCAAAGACTTCCCCGACCAGCTTTTGGGCTTTAATATTCCCTTCTTCTTTGACGGCTCGTTTATATTGGATCTCTACTTTGGCCTTATTGCTTTCCTTCTGCTTTGTGAGCATGAGTATCGCCTGCATCAGGTCGACCGGCTCAAAGCCTGAGATCACGCATCCCAAATTATATTTAGAAGGAATATCATTATAAATGGATGTTCCTGTGATGGTACTTACATGTCCGGGAGCTATATAGCCATCGATCTTCACGCCCTCATCGATCAATGCGGTCATGGCCGGGGGCATTACCTTATGTGAACTGTGCAGGTAGAAGTTTTCAAGCCCCATATTGATAGCGTTTACCATGCCGGCAGCGCTTGAAGGGGTTGTGGTTTCGAAGCCTATCCCCAGGAATATGACTTTCTTATCCGGGTTTTCTTTTGCAATCTCCAGGGCATCGAGTATACAATAAACTATTTTAATGTCGTGGCCTTTGCCACGCTCAGCATCAAGTGAAGATGATGAGCCGGGTACACGGATCAGGTCTCCATAGGTGGTGATGATGGTATCATCAAGCCTTGCAAAAGCAATGGCAGTATCGATGAACCTCCTGTCGGTAACACAGACAGGGCACCCCGGGCCTGATAACAGCTGAATGGTGTCGGGCAGGAGGGAAGGGATACCGAATTTCTGTATGGCCATAGTATGGCCCCCGCACACTTCCATAAACCTCAAAGGACGGGTAGAGATACGTTTTATCTCATCTGCTATCTTCAGCACCAGATTCTTATCGCGGTATTCGTCTATGTATTTTATCATATAAAGTGCCTGAAGTACTTAGAGTACTTGGAGTACTTGAAATACTTGAAGTACTTGAAATACTTGGAGTACTTGGAGTACTTGGAGTTATGGTTAATAATTCACTTCTGTTTTCAAATTCTGACTTTAATTCGGATATCGGATATCTGATTTCTGACTTCAATTCTGCTTTCAGATTTCTGCTTTCAGATTTCTGATTTCTAAACAATCCTCTCCCCACCCTCCTTCTCCTCCTCATCCATCTGCTTATTCAGATCTTCAAATTCTTCAAAGATCCGAAGTGTTTCGGCTGCATCTTCTTCACTGATCTTAGAGATGGCAAAGCCGGTATGAAGCAGGATATAATCTCCAACCTGAACGTCGTCAAGCAGTTGCAGGCTGGCCTTGTAGGTTACGCTGCCAACGCTGACCATTGCCATGTCGCCATCAATCGAATCTATTTTAGCAGGTATGCTTAAACACATATGATATACAATTTACAATTTACAATATACAATATTCAATTTCCTTCCCCATTCTTATTCTTGTTCTCATTCTTATTCTTATTCTTATTCCTTGTTCCTCTGTTCTCTATTCTACTGTTCTCTTCGTCTTGCTGCCGCAATAACAATCTGCCCCAGTGCTATTCCTCCATCATTTGCAGGGATGTTTTGTGGCGTGTAGACACTGAAACCCCGTTCTGAAAATCCATCTTCTGCCTTCTCAAGGATATACTTGTTCTGAAAGCTTCCGCCTGAGAGCACTACCTTCCTGACACCGGTTTCAGCAGCTATCTTTTCTGCAGCCGCAAAAATAATACTAATCACCGAATTATGGAACTTTGCGGCGATCTTCGGGACCGGGATGCCCTGCCCCAGGTCATCACAAATACCACGTATGATTCCGCCGGTGTCAATAGTATCAGCTATAGTGAAGGGGTATGTTCCCTGTTCATCATTGTCGATGGCTCCTTCGAGCCGCATCGGGGCCTCTGCATGGAAGCCGGAATAGCTGCATAAGCCGCAAAGTGCAGTCACTGCATCAAACAGCCTTCCGGCACTGGAAGTTAAGGGGGTGTTGATCCCCAGCTTTAATGCCTGGCGGACAACAGATACAGATTCTTTCGGTATCTCCCTCAGGAAAGGAAGATCCAATTTCTCGTAATCATCACCAAATGTTTTGATCAGGTAAGACAATGCCATCCTCCAGGGCTCTTTTGTTGCCATATCGCCCCCCGGCATGGCGACGTAGTCAAAATAGGTTTTTCTCTCAAAATCAGAAAGGTCGCAAAGCAGGAACTCCCCGCCCCAAACATTATGGTCGGTACCAAGTCCTACGCCGTCGAAGCTTATGCCGATGACGGGCTCATCCAGGCCATGCTCTGCCATGCAGGAAACAATGTGAGCATGATGGTGCTGCACTGCGACTGTTTTAATTCCTGTCTCCAGGGCGTAGCGGCTCGATAAATAGTCGGGATGCATATCATGGACCAAAAGGTCTGGTTCCATCCTGAATAATTTTTTAAATCTGTCTGCTGATTCCGTATAGAATTCAAGTGTTTCTGCATTTTTCAGGTCCCCGATGTGCTGGCTCATGATGGCCTGGTTTCCTTTGCCGATACAGAAGCAGTTAACCAGCTCGGCTCCACAGGCAAAGATCCCGTCCACATTAAGTTTTAGTTCTACAGGCCTGGGTACCCATGAGCGGGACCTGCGGATCAGCCTGGGTTTGTCATTTATCACCCTCAGGACGGAGTCATCGGTACGGTTGTAAATATCCCGGTTGTTTATCAGCACAGCATCTGAGATAGGCCCTAATTTATTTACTGCCTCCTGGTTGTCAATGATAATGGGTTCATCGGAAATATTTCCGCTGGTGAGAACGATCACATCCTGTTTCAGGTGATCGAACAGCAGGTGGTGGAAGGGGAGATATGGAAGCATCCCGCCAATGGTTCCAAAACCGACACTGACACCTGCAGCAAGTTTCTTTCTTGATCTCAATAAAGTGATTGGCCTTTGCCAGCTGCACAGTATCTCCTTCTCGGCAGCAGTGATAAATGCATACTTTTCTGCGGCCTCAACATCCCTGAACATCACTGCAAAGGGTTTTCCATCCCTGTTTTTGGCCAGCCTCAGGTGCTCGACCGATTTCTCATTATGTGCATCACAGGCAAGATGGAAACCACCCAGGCCTTTCATTGCAATGATCTTTCCGTTCTCAATGAGTTCGGCAGTCTGAGTCAGGATATCCTTAATGCCGTGTATTTCTTTGTCGTTTATTCTTAGCGTATACTCCGGCCCGCAGCGATTGCAGGCAACAGGCTGTGCATGGAAGCGGCGGTCGAGGATGTCAGAATACTCCCCGGCGCACTGTTCACACATAGGAAAGGGTTCCATGGTGGTCATTGGACGATCATAAGGCAGATCACGTATGATGATAAACCGGGGCCCGCAATTGGTACAGTTTGTAAACGGGTAGTCGATCCGGTGCGATTGGGTCTTCATATCGTCCAGGCAGTCCTGGCAGACAGCAATATCAGGACTCACATCGGTGATCTCCCCGGAAGTATCCTCACTCTTTTTAATAAAAAATGAGTCAAAGCCTTGTTCCACCGTTTCTTCCACTTTCATGCTCGCAATATGTGATGCTGCC
>DAOVZP010000067.1 GCA_030635045.1 Bacteroidota bacterium
TGGATTGATTGCATGGCTCACGCTCCTGTAATTTCAAGATAATTCTTCAGGCTGCCTTTTATGATCCCCTCCGGGCATGAAATTCCAAACCTGCACTTGCCTGTTGCCTCTATCAACGACATACGGATATCGTCCCTGAAGTTCTTTTTATCATGCCTGATCAAATTTATGATACCATCGATATCTTTTTCGCGAAATGATACCTTTGGGAAAGTGCTCAGGATATATTTCCCGATCTCAAGATAATCCTCTTCCCGCAGTTTTAAAATTTGCTTTGAGATGAATGCTTCACAAAGCATGCCTGCAGCAACGGCATAGCCATGCTTTATCTCATCTCCATTGCTGAAATACAAAGCTTCCAGTGCATGCCCTACGCTATGGCCGAAGTTCAGGCATTGCCTTTCAGCCCGGTCATGGAAATCCCTGGTGGTGACTTCATTTTTTATACTTGCTGTCCTTCGGATAATGTCTCCAGTGATATTTTTTATAAGTGATTCTTTCCCCTCGATCTGTAAAAGCTTTTCAAACAGGGCTTTGTCAAAGGCAATGGCTGTCTTCAGGATCTCTGCATACCCGGAAAGAAACTCATCCCGGGGCAGGGTCTGAAGAAATTGCGGGTAGATGATCACTGCCTCTGCCCGGGCAAAGGTCCCGGCCTGGTTCTTTACTTTGCTGAGGTTGATGGCTGTCTTGCCACCAATGGCGGCATCAACCATTCCCAGGAGTGAGGTAGGGATGTGTACGAAAGGAATCCCCCGCTTGAAGGTAGATGCTGCAAAACCACCGATATCGGTGATCATGCCACCACCAAGGTTGATGAGCCGGCTGTTGCGGCCGGCACCATGGTGCTGCAGGAAACTCCAGATATGGTGCAGGCTGGTGATATTTTTTTCATCATCACCGGCATCAAGCACTATAAGATGCTCATCATTAAGATCGGGAAACAGCTTTCGGATAATAGGATAACACTTATCTGCAGTATGCTTATCTGCCAGGAAGAAGTTCTTTTCCGTTTCACCAATGTATTTTGATAAAACCTTTCCGGGGTTTTCAGGGCCTGCATAAACGATATTGTCTGAATGCGGCATCAGGAAGGGGCTTACATGGCTGAGATCAGTAGTTCAATATCCCTGAACGGAAGGCCGAACACTTCGCTGATATGCTTATTGGTGATGGCTCCGTTAAAAATGTATACTCCCTTGCAAATGGGATAGTCGGTTTTGAGCAGTTTTACGAGTCCGCCGGATTCCCCGATCTTCATCAGCACAGGGGTGAAGAAATTGCTCAGTGCACAGGATGCCGTGTAGGGTACGCTTGCTGCTATGTTGGGGACACAATAGTGTGTAACGTCATATTCCTTGAAAACCGGTTCATTATGGTTTGTAAGCTTCGAGGTTTCAAAGCAACCACCCTGGTCAATGCTGACATCGATGATCACCGAGCCCGCTTTCATGCGTTTTACCATATCCCTGCTGATCACACAGGGGGCTTTCCCTTCGTTAGCACGGATAGCTCCGATCACAATATCAGCTGTTTGTATTGTTTCCTGCAAAAGCTTAGGCTGTAAAACGGATGTATAGATCCGGTTATTAAGATGTTTGTGAATTCTTCTCAGTTTGGAGATAGATCCATCGAAGACTTTCACCAGCGCACCCATTCCAAGGGCGATGCGGGCAGCACTCTCACCAACCGTGCCGGCGCCCAGGATCACCACCTCTGTGGGTGCGATACCCGGAAAACCACCCAGCATGACTCCTCGTCCGTATTCGGGATGGCTGAGGTAGCGGGCAGCGATCACAATGGAGGTATTCCCGACGATCTCGCTCATTGCCCTGACCACCGGAAAGGATCCTGCTTTGTCGCGGATCAGTTCAAAGGCAAGGGTGGTAAGCTTTTTGCCGGCAAGCTTTTTAAAGTATTCTTTATTTCTTCCATTTACATCGAGGGCTGAGATAAGTGCACTGCCCGGGGTACAAAATTCTATCTCTTCCGCTGTGGGAGGGGCAATTTTCAGAATGATGCCGGCCTTATATGCTTCCTCCGTGCTGTAAACGATCTCAGCACCGGCTTCACTGTATTCATGATCCGAAAAGTGGGCTGCATCGCCGGCAGTGGATTCCATAATTACGCGATGGCCGTGGCCACATAAGAAGCTTACGGCTTCAGGCGTCAGGGGGACACGGGTTTCCTGGTAGGTGGTCTCTTTCGGGATCCCGATGATTATGTTCTTTCTGGTCTGGTATACCTCGAGCATCTCTTCCCTGGGCATTAGCTGCTCAGAATGAGAGAAGTTAGAAAATCCCTGATTTTCATTTTCCATATTATCAGCATTTTACCAGGATCTCACGCTTTCCATCCTCCCTCTCCCTGATCTTAACGTATACGTATTTGTCAGGCAAAAGTTCGCGGATCTTTTCCGGCCATTCAACAAAAACATAATTGCCACTGTAAAAGTAGGTTTCATACCCTATATCCATCACTTCTTCAAGCTTTTTGATCCTGTAAACATCAAAATGGTAGACAGGCCCGGAATTTTCGCTCCGGTACTCGTTGATAAGTGCAAAGGTGGGGCTTGTCACGATATCGGTAACCTTCAAGGCTTTGCAGAAACCTTTGATCAGGGTCGTTTTTCCGCTGCCCATATCTCCATATATCGCAAACAGGCGTGGACCTCCACAATCAGCGAGGATCTCTTCGGCGATGCCGTCCAGTTCATCAAGCTTATGGCAGATGTATAGCTGTTCCATAGCTCTATGCTTTCGGGCTGAGGGTGATGATGGGGATGAGCATCTCTTCGAGGGATATCCCACCATGCTGGAAAGTATTTCTATAGTACTTTACGTAATAATTGTAATTGTTGGGATAGGCAAAGAAATCCCTGTTCCGGCAAAAAACATAGGATGTGCTTACATTGGTCCTCGGAAGGAATATGTCATCGGGATTCCGGACATCAAAAACTTGCTTTGACTCATAGTTCAGGTTTCTTCCTGACTTATAGCGCAGGTTGGTAGTGGTATTTCTGTCGCCAACGATCTTCACGGGGTCTTCAACTTTTACTGATCCGTGATCTGTTGTGATGATCACCGGAATTTGTTTCTCTGATAATTGCTTGATGATATCGAGCAGTGAAGAATGCTCAAACCACGACAGCATCAGCGAGCGGTAGGCAGCTTCATCATCGGCCAGCTCCCTGATGATCTCCATCTCGGTACGTGCGTGTGACAGCATGTCGACAAAATTATACACGATCACATTCAGGTCGTTATTGTATAAATTCGAAAGATTATCCGATAGCCTTTTGCCGGCATCCAGGTTGAGCACTTTGTTATACCCGTATTTTATGTTTTTGCCAAATCGCTTCAGCTGTTCGCCCAGAAGCTCTCCTTCGAACTGGTTTTTGCTGCCTTCGGCATCTTCCGGAGTCCAGTATTGCGGATGACGTTTTTCGATCTCTGTGGGCATAAGTCCGGAAAAGATCGCATTCCGTGCGTATTGTGTGGTTGTCGGGAGGATGCTGTAATAGATCTCATCGTTGTCTACCCTGTAGAACTCTTCGATACGGGGCTGTATGGCTTTCCATTGGTCATAGCGGAGGTTGTCGATCAGCAGCACAAAGAGGGGCTTCCCTTCCTTAAGCATTGGAAAGACCTTGTCTTTGAACAAAGTGGGAGACATCACCGGTTTATCATCACTCCGGCCATTAATCCAATCCAGGTAATTCTTCTCTATATATTTGGAAAACACCTGATTGGCTTCTGTTTTCTGCATATTGAGGATGTCCAGGACATTATCGTCAGTAGTTTTTTCGAGATCGAGCTCCCATCTGACAAGGCGCTTATACATTTCTACCCATTCATCATGGTTCAGCCCCATAGAAATATCCATACCGATGGTGCGGAATTCCTGCTGATATGCCATGGTAGTTTTTTCACTGATAAGCTTCTTATGTTCCAGGTTTTTCTTCAGTGAAAGCAGGATCTGGTTGGGGTTAACAGGTTTGATGAGGTAATCAGAGATCTTCGACCCGATGGCATCTTCCATAATAGACTCCTCTTCACTTTTGGTGATCATCACCACGGGGAGGTTAGGATAGATGGCCTTGATCTCGGCCAGGGTCTCAATTCCTGACATGCCGGGCATATGTTCATCGAGAAAGACAATGTCGAATGGCCGTTCCCGGATAAGGTCCATTGCATCGTCGCCATTGTTGGAGGTCACGACCTCGTATCCTTTTTGTTCCAGGAAGAGTATGTGTGGCTTTAGCAGGTCTATCTCGTCATCTGCCCATAAAATACTGATGTTTTCCATAATATATTGTAGTGTTTATGCCTGTCCGGGGAGCTCCCGTCTGTAAGGTCATTCAAAAAAAAGTCGTAATATTGAAATGTAATTTTTACAAATTTATTGTATCTGGAACCATTTTCCTCATACAAAAATACGACATCAGTGCGGCATTCCTCCTTCAACGGCAGAAAAATTTTTAACGACCCGGTCTACGGCTTTATCACAGTGGGAAATCCACTGCTGTTTGATCTCATTGAGCATCCCTGGTTTCAGCGATTGCGCAGGATCAGGCAATTGGGCATGACAGACACGGTTTATCCGGGTGCCCTGCATACCCGTTACCAACATTCGATAGGGGCCATGCACCTGATGAACCAGGCCATCCATGCCCTGCAAATCAAGGGGGTGGACATCAGTAAGCAGGAATCCCTCGATGCGGCTGTAGCCATACTGCTGCACGACATCGGCCATGGGCCATTCTCACATGCCCTGGAAAACTCCATCATCGGGAATATTGATCATGAGATGATCTCCGGCCTATACATGGATAAGCTAAATGAGATATTTGAAGGAGAGCTTTCAGGTGCTATCAGCATCTTTCAGAATACACATAAGCGTAAGTTCCTTCATCAAATGGTTTCCAGTCAGCTCGACATGGACAGACTGGATTACCTCAAGCGCGACAGCTTCTATACCGGGGTGTCGGAGGGTGTGGTCAATGTGGAACGGATCATTAAAATGTTGTTTGTGGCAGAGGATAAGCTGGTGGTTGAAGAGAAGGGGATCTATTCCATTGAGAAATTCATCATTGCGCGCAGGTTGATGTACTGGCAGGTGTATCTGCATAAAACGGTGCTCGCGGCTGAAAATATGATGATGATGATATTGAAACGTGCCGGAGAGTTGAGCAGGAACGGGGAAACACTTTTTGCCACGCCGGTACTGTCGTTTTTTCTAAAATCCCGGCTGGGTAAAAATGAGTTGCTGCACGAGCCCGCTGTGATTGAGCAGTTTTCACTGCTCGACGACTATGATATCTATGCAGCGATAAAAGTCTGGGCCCGGGTTGATGACCCTGTCCTTTCCCGTTTATGCAATATGCTGGTAAACAGGCAGCTCTTTAATACCGATCTGCAGGCAGAACCATTTGCTGAAGGAAGGTTTGAGCGGCTGAAGGCAGAAATTGCAAAGAAATACGGGATTACTCCTGAAGATGCTGATTACTTTATCATTTCCAATTCCACGGAAAACCATGCCTATCACCCAAAAAGTGATAAGATCAACATTTACTATAAATCCGGTGAGGTGATGGATATTGCCAATGCTTCGGATCAGTTGAATATTACGGTCCTGCACAAGACGGTTACCAAATACTTCATGTGTTTCCCAAAAGAATTCAGGGATTGTTTATAAATCCTGAAAATATATAAAATCCTGCATTTGATAAACGTATATCATTGCAGATAGATTCAAACACAAACTATGAAATTTACAGCGCGACAGATAGCAGAAACAATTGGCGGCCGTGTTGAGGGTGATCCCGAAGTATCGGTGAGCCGTGTTGTTAAGATCGATGAAGAAGGACAAGGCGGCCTCAGCTTCCTTGCCAACCCAAAGTATGAATCTTTTATTTATACTACCGGGGCAGATGTGATCATTGTGAGCAGCGATTTTAAAGCCGAAAAGGAAATAAAAGCAACCCTTGTCAGGGTTGATGAACCCTATCTTGCCTTTGCTGCACTCCTTGAGTTCTACAACAAGATGAAGCTGGATAAATCAGGGGTCAGCGAGCATGCTTTTATCCATGAAACAGCTAAGATAGGTGAGAATGTTTATGTGGGCGAATTTGCTTTTATCGGCAAGGAGGTGATCCTCGAAGATGATGTAAAGGTTTATCCGCATACATATATCGGCGATAATGCAAAGCTTGGGGAGGGAAGCGTGGTTTTTGCCGGCGCACGGCTTTATCATGATACCATTATTGGCGCTAATTGCATTATACATTCCGGTGTGATCATTGGCAGCGATGGCTTTGGTTTTGCACCCAATGAAAAAGGCGAATATGTGAAAGTATCCCAGATAGGCAATGTGATCATCGAAGACGATGTGGAGATCGGATCGAATACCACCATCGACAGGGCTACCATCGGTTCAACGATTATCCGGCGTGGCGTAAAGCTTGACAACCTGATCCAGGTGGCACATAATGTGGAGATCGGGGAAAATACTGTGATAGCTGCACAAACCGGCATTTCCGGTTCAACAAAGATCGGCAGGAACTGTATGATAGGAGGGCAGGTAGGCTTCGCAGGGCATATCAGGATCGGTGATAATGTTAAGATCCAGGCCAAGGCAGGCGTACCCTCTGATGTAAAGGATGGTGAGATCATCATGGGTGCGCCATCTTTCAACCTGAGACAGTACATGAGATCCTACATACATTTCAAGAATCTGCACAAGATTGTTGAAAGGCTTGATAAGCTGGAGCAAAAGATTGATGACCCCGGCAATGATGCCTGAGTCATTTTATTCCTGCCAATTATTGCAAATTTTATTACTTTTGCGGAAATTCTGAAATACCCTCTATTTCTCTATGATCGAGAAACAAAAAACCATAAAGCAGGCAATCTCTGTTAAAGGGACCGGACTCCACACAGGAAATGAGGTTACTGTTACTTTTAATCCCGCCCCGGCGGGACATGGATTGAAATTCAGAAGGGTTGACCTTGATGGCCAGCCTGTTGTTGATGCTGAAGTACAGTATGTGGTTGATACTTCGAGAGGGACTTCTTTGCAACATAATGGCGCGAGTATCAATACCTGTGAGCATGTTTTGGCCGCTGTTGTCGGAATGGGCATCGATAACCTGATGATCGACCTCACGCAGAGTGAGCCTCCCATCATGGATGGCAGCTCAAAATTCTTTATCGAGGCCCTGATGGAGGCCGGCTGTGTCGAACAGGATGCAAAGCGTGAATATATCGAACTTGACTCCAACATCATCTACCGTGACGAAAAGAATAAGGTTGAGATGATAGCAATACCTTCCGATAAGTTCAAAGTATCGGTAATGATCAACTTTGAAACCCGTGTACTCCCTACACAATACGCGGTACTTGAAGATATGAATGATTTCAGGGAAGAGATCTCAGACTCCAGGACCTTTGTATTCTTACATGAACTGGAATATTTGCTGAACAATGACCTGATCAAAGGTGGTGACCTGAGCAATGCCATTGTATTTGTTAACAGGGTTGTTTCACAGGAGGAGCTCGACAGACTTGCCGACCTTTTTAAAA
>DAOVZP010000246.1 GCA_030635045.1 Bacteroidota bacterium
TCATATTTTAAAGACAGAAAAATATTACCTGATTTTGGAGCCTGGTCGGAGATAGACCTGCTGATAAAGAATGATGAGTTGCTGATGAACGGATACTCGGAAGCTGTCGACACCCTCAACCAGTTTCTCTCTCTCTTCCAACGGCAGGAGCCACAGAAGATAGAGATAACAAGGATACTTCCATATAATACTTCCATGCTCCTGAGTTTTGGATTCAGCGATTTCGAAAAGTTGCAGTCAGACAACAAAGCCTACCTTCAGAATGAAGGCGTATTTCCTGAACGGAAAGAAAAGCTGCACAGCATGAAGAGCCGCTACGGCAATAAGCTGGAAGAGTATATGACAGCCTGGGTTGGTAATGAGCTGGCCCTCGCATTGATCAATCCACATATGCGTGATCATGACGCCAACACTTTCCTGGCAATACATGCAAGGGATACAGAACTTGCCGGCAGATACCTGAAAGAGCTTTCTTCCAGCCAGTACACCAGCAATTACAGGGACTATACCATTCGCCGTATCACCATACCGGAATTGATCCCTGTTATCTACGGACGGCTGTTCTCAGGAATAAAAAAGAATTATTATACCAGGGTTGAAGATTATATTGTCTTTGCCAACTCAACAAAAAGTATTGAGAATTTCATAAATATATTCCTCTCGGGAAAAACACTTGAGCAGAACGAAAATTTTAAAGGTTTTACTGATAATGTTTCCGACTTTTCAAATATATTCTGCTATTTCAATATTCGGAATTCTACAGAGATGCTCAGTGAGATCCTGGCGGTGCCCCTGGCAGGTTTTGTAAGCCGAAATCCTGAGGTGGTGAAAAACTTCGAAGCATTAGCGGTACAGTTCAAGGCCCTGAACAACATGTATTTCACCAGCGTATATGTAAAACATAATCCTTCATATATCCGGGAAGACCTGTCTGTCTGGAAAGCCTACCTTGATGCCCCTGTCTACGGACAACCGTATTTTGTGAAAGATCACCGTACCAATAATCTGAAGATCGTTGCTTTCGATACGCTTAACAATATGTATCTTATCGATCATGACGGAAATATCGACTGGAAACTGAATATAGGGGAGAAGGTGATCAGCGACGTGCAAACGGTCGATTTTTACAAAAACGGGAAGATACAGTATCTATTCAATACTGCGAACCGCATTTACCTCATAGACCTGCTGGGCAGGGATGTGGAAGGATATCCCATCCGGCTTAAGGATAAGGCTACCAACGGCCTGGCAGTGATTGATTATGATGGTGATAAAAACTATCGCATATTGATCGCTCTCGACGACAACAGGGTATACAATTATGATATCAAGGGGAAAAAGGTAGATGGATGGAAAAACCCTCTTTCAAAAGGCAGGGTGACGGCCCGGGTCCGGCACCTTCGTGAAGCCGGCAAGGACTATATAATTATTGCCGATAGTGAAGGCAATGTTAAGATCACCGATCGCCGGGGCCGCGCCCGCATAAACCTGAAGTCGGACCTTGCCAACGGGCTGCGATCTGATTTCTATGTGAATGAAACAAACAGCAAAGGCATCATCCTGACGACAGACGAGAATGGCAAGCTGACTTATATCAAGTCAAATGGCAGGCTGGAGGCAACTGATTTTGGTAACTTTTCAAAAGGGCATTACTTCCTGTATGAAGATTTTGATAATACAGGCGGGAAGGACTTTATTTACCTCGACGGAAACAAACTGACTGTTTTCGACAGGTTTAAAAATATTGTTTTTTCCTGGGAGTTTGAAAATGAAATAAACTCCTCGCCTGTGATCATTCCGGTATCTCCACGGGAAAAGATCATTGGAGTCGTATCAGGTGCCACCGGAAAGATATATCTTTTCGACCGGAACGGCAATCTGCTCAGTACACCTGATCATGTAGGCAAAACACAGATCCTGATCGGGAGCCTGAACCGTGACGGCCAGCTGAACATGATCGTTGGATCAGGCAATACGATTTATAATTATTACTTTAGATAACAACAATATAGTGTTGAGTGTTGAGCCCTTCGGCTCCGCTCAGGACAGGTTGTTGGGTGTTGAGTTAGTTAATAGTTATAAGTTTTAAGTTTTAAGTTTTTCCCAATTCAACCAATTTAGCCATTTAGCCATTTAATAATGAAAAAAATATTCCTGATCTTTCTAATAATTCCGGCATTCAGCTTCGCACAGGTCAAAACCATCTGGAAAGATGCACGTTTTATGAAAGAGCCACTGCAAAAGATCCTTGTTGTTTCCCAGTTTTATGACCAGCAACTGCGCGACAATGTTGAAAGAAATGTTATTGATGCCCTGAAGGATAAAGGAGTTGCAGCTGTTGCTGCCTCTGATGTTTTTCTGTACGATTCTACGTATTTATACAGCACCTGTGAGCGCAAATTGGACAGTGCCGGCCTTGATGGTGTACTGTTCATAAAAATGGTTGATGTACGAGGTACCGATATGTATATCATGCCACAGGAACTGATCCCTCCCTTTGCCTACAATTATTACGAATACTATTCCTTTTACTATTACCACGACCTGCCAATCATTTCTGATCCGAATTACTACAGAAAGCCCGGGATGACCTTTCGTATTGATGTTAACCTCTATCAAAATAAGGGCGACATGATCATTTGGGGTGGGCAGACCAAAACACTTGATCCCCTTGATCCTGATAAAGTGGTGAAGAGCCTGGGTAAGAAGCTCGTTAAAAAAATGTTGTCTGAAAAAGTGGTTTCGCCTGAATAACTATTATTTTTTCTTGTTGTTTTTCACGTTCAATGCCTGCCGCTCTTTCCAGAGGTTTTGTTCCCATCTTGCCTTGAAATCGGGCCAGCTCATGTCGGAGGCAAGGTGCTTCTTGCCCGGGGCGAGGCTGTAGATCAATCCGCCCTGAATGGTTTTCCATACATAATTAAAGAACCCCTTGTTGGGATCACGTACAAATAACATTTTTGCGATCCTGACAGGTTTTCCTTTGTTGGGATTGTTCTTGTGCATCACCGTTTTTGCCACGAAAGAAAGGAATTTATTTTCTCCAACTACTTCTTCTTCTTTTTGTTTTTTTACTACACTAACTGTCAGGTCCTGGTATTTGAATTCTATCCTGCCAATCGCTGTATCACAGCAGGCTACGCCATAATAATTGACACTATTTATGGTCCCTCCGGTGGTTTCAACAAAGGCCATTGGCTCCATCATAGGATTGAGGTTGGTGGCCGGAAAGGAGTCGCCACTGCCATAAAAAGTGAAATACTCCTTAGGATTGCCTATGGGCAGATAAAAATGAAATTTCGCCTGGGATTTTCCCATGAGCATTGCCTGAATATCAGCTGTGATGGCCTGGCCATTTTTGATGGAATCGGGGTAATTGCATATCCCTGTCAATGAGATCTCCATCTGGTCTAACATGATCGTTCCGGGCTTGGTCGCTCCCTTTAGCATCTCCTGGTAATTAACATAAGCATTTGATACATTAACCGATTTTACAAAAAGGTCCATAGGGATGTCAGCCACAGCAGTTTGGAATAGCTTCGGAAAAATCGTCATATCGCGGGGGATCCTCTTATCGCGATAAATATCTGCATATGGCCTTTTTAGAAGAATATTGTCAATAATGATCTTCTTATTCAGCAGGCTGTCGAATTCAATTCCGGAGATATTAATATGATCGACAGAAACAGCGAAACGATCGGTCTGCTTTCCAACAACGTGCCCGAAACGTTCTTTGGAGTATGCAGGGATCAGCTTGAGGGAATCCAGGTCGATATTCCGGTCTTTATATCCGATCTCCAGCTTTCCCGTTTGCAGATTATATAGCTTGCCGGGCAGATCCATCATATGCGACTGAAAGCTCAGCTTGATATCATCAACGTCAAGCACATGTGCA
>DAOVZP010000334.1 GCA_030635045.1 Bacteroidota bacterium
ATCGGGTTCTTACTGAATGTCTGTTGCAAGTTTGATGCGAATCACTCGACGGAGTTTATACTGAATATTATGAAGTGCTCGTGATGACAACTCATGGTCATTATATAGAGCAGAAGGGCGCGGCGCTCTGGCAAAGTAGCAATTGAAAAACTTAGGCTTAGCGCCGCGCCCTTCTTTGTTTTAAGCCTAATAAGTTGTCATCCTGAGCGAAGCCGAAGGGCAACTTCTATTTGTGCTTTTCTTAGCCCCTTTTAACCCAGTTGCTTCAAAATTTAACACCTTTCTCCATTAGCCTGTACCGGCAACGAGAATCTTAGGAGGGAAGAGGGGAAACAGGGGTGAAGTGAATTGAGGGTATATAAAACACACGGAGACCGCTTCTTGCGAGACGGTCTCCGCCATTTCCCGGTTGCCTAAGCCTCCGGTTCATGTCAGGTTACTGTTATTACGACTAATGCTTTTGGTTCCTTTTCCTCGCGGTCCTGTCTCCTCCGCATCTGAACTTGGCTTCCCTCCACTCGTGAGAGCTTTGTTTCACTTTTGCCCCGGCCTTTACCCGTCCCCAGCCTTGCTCTGCCTCTGCCTTGCGGTTTTAGCGTCGCTCTGCCTTCGCAGACTCCAGCCAGCCCTTTATCGCTCACCTGATGAAACAAATATAGTAAAAATATCCTACTCCTGTCAAGAGATTAGGTGCTTCAACTATTAACAAGATGCTAACAATATTTATTAACAATTGTTTATAAGCATGTTAGTGCTTATTCAACCTTAATGCTGACACCTTCGGAATGGCTGGCAAATTCCGGTGCATACATACATTGAATAGTAGATATGCCATTGGAGAATGTACCTCGCTGGCTTACGTTCAGAGGGTATTCGAACACCCAGGTGCCTTTTCTCATGTAGCTGAAAAAGAAATTCACCGATGCATCGCGGATACTTTCATAATAGCCCATGCCTCCCTGCCAGTGATAACCCGACAGGACATTCTCAGGCTCCAGGGCTGCAGCACGCATATCTTTCATATGTATAAATTCCATATCGCGGTCAAGCCTGATCTCTATCCTGGAAATTACTTTGTCACCGGGCTTTAGTATATCACCATCATTGATGGGTGTGAGTACAGGCCCCTCTGAAGTATAGCTTTTCAAGAATAGCTTTTTCTGAATATTCAGGGGTGATGCATGTGCGGTGATCTTGTCCAGATCTTCGAAATACTGCCAGTAAACAGCTCCCCAAGCCACTCCGTCATTTTCTTTCGAAACAGTGATGTTTGCCATCCCGGTGTTGATCTCATTTCCGTTCCAGCGATGCTGAAAATACCCGGTACCGGCTTCCTTTTCCACTCCGTCGATATTATCCGGGTTGATGTCTTCTCCACCAATAGTGATGCGTACATCCCCTTCTTCGGTGAGCAGGTTGGTTCCACGCAGAAGCAAAGCATAACATGCATCAGCAGTGGCCCTGGTTGTTTCCCAGTCATGGGTTTGCTTTTGTTTAAGCAACCAGGTTTTCATTTGCTCGACAGCAGCTTTGTCATCCATGATCTCATCAAAAGCCTCTATGAGCAGCGCCTGTGTTTCTATGGGAGCTTCGTACCAGTAATATCCAGCATCCTGTCGCCAGTACATTCCCATTTCATCATCATACAGGGCGTGTTCCTTGACAGATGCCATAATAACTGCCGGCATCGGGCTTTCCCCCAGCCGGTGCAATGACAAAGCGATCATCCCCTGCATATATTTATTTTGTCCGGTCCAGTATTTCTTCGATTGCTCCTTGAAGTACAGGAAAGCTTCCTTATGTTTTGCGAGCAAATTATATTCCTCCATAAAGAAACTTCTTGCATATAAATACTGAATGTGGGTGCGGCTGATATATTGCTTTGCCTGATAGTCCTTATGTTTATCTTTTATCCTCATAAAATCTTCGAACATACGGTTATCGAGATACCTCATTCCTCCCCTGGTCATTTTCATGATTACGGGGTCTTTATTATCGAGAACACCCAATTGCGACATCTTCCCCATCCCACTGATGATATACTGGGTGATGTATCTGTTGTCCTGTCCCCCGGCAAACCATGGCCACCCACCATTGCCCAACTGGTTTTTTTGCAGCTTATTCAGGGCAGTGGAGAGCTCATTATCCATATTATTCAGGTCGAAGAGCAGGGCGATCCTTTTCTTTCTTTCTGATTCATTTTTGGCTTGCATGACCCATGGGGTTTCTTCCAGCAAGACATTTTTTAAGTCCTGGTTCTTTTCAAGATTTGAAAGCAGTGCCTCGGGGCTTTCCGACATCCAGCTTTCAAAAACAGCCTTGATCTTTGGTTGCTGGTTTACAATATGGGATGCAAAGCCATTGGCATAAACGCGGTTAAATATCTGCTCTGAGCACTCATGCGGGTATTCCATAAGATAGGGCAGGGCCTGTACTGCATACCATGCAGGATTGGAAGTAAACTCAAGGGTATAACTGTAATTCTTTAGCGTGCTTCCTTCAGTTTGTGAATTTGCCAGTTTCTCAAAAACAAAATTTTTGGTTTCATTGCCATTGATCGGCAGCGGCAAAGATTCGGTAACCAGCATACGGTTCTTCAGCACGGGGATCACCATTTCCTCTCCGTCGCTGACATTACCGGCAGTGGCAATGACGCGATATAGTACAGGGCCTGTATCTTCAGGGATGTTCAGCTTCCAGCTTACATAGCTGCTATTCCCTTCTGAGGCAGAGAAATCTATTGTTATATCATCATTTCCAAATAATGCATCTACCGGCTTCATGCTAATAGCATCGAAGAGCTGCAAGCTAGCTTCTCCCTGAAGTTCTTTTTCTGACATGTTCACTACCTTGGCGCTGAACCAGAACTCATCACCTTCCCTGAAGAAACGGGGCTGGTTGGGAATGATCATCAGGTCTTTTTGGGTTACCAGCTCTTTGGTAATGACCCCCGAGCTTAAATCCTGTGTATA
>DAOVZP010000021.1 GCA_030635045.1 Bacteroidota bacterium
ACCAGCAGCAATTTTCGATGATTCCGGCAATGGTTTTTAGTGAAGAAAACCCAAAAGAATCTTATCTTCATAAAGAAGCGGACTTCACCCCCATGGTCTTCCAGTTCCTTGAAAAAAGAACGGGAAACCTGCGCACCCCACGAGTCTATCAAGATGTTGACCGATATGCCTTCCCTTGCTTTGCTTGTAAGAACATCACGAAAGCGTTCACCAATATTACCCCCACCGAATTTATAGGTTTCGATGCTAATGCTTTTCCGTGCAGCTGAAATATCCTCAAGCATGGCATTATAATACTGCCACGGATCATCATAAAAAACCGGATCCCCTGTTTGTATGTCATCAAGTTCTTCCATTCTGCATGGCAATATTTACAGGCTTTTAAACAGTTTCATCAGGTCTTCTTTTTTCCTGAAAGAGACAGGAACAGAAGAATTATCATCCATGATCAAAAAACCACCTTCTTTCTTATCATATCGTTTTACATGGGCCAGGTTTATCAGGTGCGACTGATGTACCCTGTAAAACTTAAAATCATTCAGCAGTTCATTATACTCCTTAAGGGTTTTTGAGACAGTGATCTTTTCATTTTCTACCGTGAAAAAATGAGTGTAGTTTTTTTCCGATTCACAGCGAATAATATCTCTAAGATTCACAATATGAACACTGTCGGTAGTTTTCAACACGATCTTTTTCGTGTTACTGCTCAGCATATCAAGGTTTTCATAGAGTGCCTCAAGTTTAACCGACATATTGTCTTTATTCATAACCCCCTTTGCTTTTTGAACAGCATTCACCAATTCGTCAGGATCGAGGGGTTTAAGGATATAATCGATGGCACTGAATTTAATGGCCCTGATCGCAAACTCTTCAAAAGCAGTAATGAAGATCACCAGAAAATCAATATCGTTCAATTTTCGCAGGAGATCAAAACCAGTGCCATCAGCCATCTTGATATCAAGTAATACAAGATCGGGGTGATGGTCCTTAAGAACTTTTACTCCTTCTTTAACACTGCCGGCGGTAGCGATAACCTTCACATCCGTGCAGTAGGTTTCAAGCATGTTAAGGATGGTTTCGCGGGCTTTTACCTCATCATCGATGACGATTGTCTTTATCATTTGAATCTTCTCTTTGGTACCGTTTATTAATCAGGCTTGCAGTAAAAATACAAAAACTTAGCAAGTTTTCATAGTGGAAATATGCTTTCATGCTTATGTTTATTGTATGCCCAAATTGTGCAGACAATAAGTTTAAACATTTTTATACGGAATGTATATTATAACCAGTGTGCCGGTGGATGCACCATCACTACCGTGAAGGTCAATGATCTCCAGCTGTATTTTCCTGAGGGTGATCTTGTTCATTGATTCCATTCTCTTGTTGATGATCTCCAATCCCATTGATTTGTGAAGTTTCCCCTTTTTCTTTTGCATTTTCATGGCTTTTTCCCTGCCTAT
The DNA here is from genome assembly GCA_030635045.1 of Bacteroidota bacterium. GTDB lineage: Bacteria > Bacteroidota > Bacteroidia > Bacteroidales > B18-G4 > B18-G4. The sequence continues at coordinate 1,461 of DAOVZP010000021.1, forward strand.
GCCATTATCCTCAACCTCAACCATCAGGCAGTCGTCCTTTATACTTATGTCCAGCTTTAATTTCCCTTGCTTCTTCTTATGCTGCAATCCGTGCTCTATGGCATTTTCGAGGAAGGGCTGTATCATCAATGGGGGTATCTCTGTAGATTCAGGGATCAGCTCGTCGTCGACATGGATTATGAAATCAAACTTTTCGCTGAACCGCAATCGTTGCAGTTCCAGATAATACTGCAGTGCTTCAATTTCCTTGTCCAGTGTAATATATTCTTCACTGGAGCCATACAGGGTATGCCTGATCAGTTTGGCAAAAGCGGTAAGGTACCGGCCGGCTTCCCTTGGCTTGTTCATGTACATAAAACCCTGTATGGCAAGCAAGGCATTAAATACAAAGTGGGGGTTCATCTGCAGCCGGAATAACTTTTGTTCCATTTTTACGAGTTCATACCTGGCATTTTCTTTTATTTTTTTCTGCTTCTGAAAGAAAGCCCAGATGAGTACAAGGGTACCTGACGACAATATGATCAGCAGGATCATGAACCATATTGTTTGTGTGAAATGTTTATTGATCCGGAATTGAATATTTTTTGGGGAATCGTTCCAAATCCCATGGACATTACCAACATTTACAAAAAAAGTGTAATCACCCGGTGGCAGGTTTGGGAAATTGGCCCATTTGTTTTTTGTCTGTATGATCTCATCATTATAATTGGAAAGCATATACCGGTATCTCAGGTTTTCACCCAACCTGTAGCTGATCCCGCTAAAGTTGATCCGGATATCATTTTGATCATGGGCCAGCGAATAATAATCCAATATGCATGTATCCCTTCCATTTATCTGAATGCTGCTGATCTGGATCAGAGGTGGTACAAGGTGTGGTTTGAGATTAGCAGGGTCAAAAGATACAAGCCCCGTGCCGGTGGCAAGCCAGATAAAGCCATCATGCATCCTGATACTGTTAATCTCATTGGAAGGTAATCCATCACTTTGTCCATAGCTTTCAATGTTATAATCATCGTACCCGGGTGTAAAAACGATCCTGTTCAAGCCATCTTTTGTACCTACCCATAAGATTGTATCATTCTGTGCATATAGAGACTTGATCGTATTTCCAATCAATCCATTTTCTTCAGTCAGATGATCAGTGACACTATCGTTATATAGAAAAACCAGGCCATGGGCCGATGTGCCGATCACCATCATCTCTTTCAATTTGGTAATACTGCTGATCCGTTCTTTGAGAATTGGTGATAAGCTGCCTTTGAAATAAGATCTGTCGTTTTTATACACATACAGACCATAGAGTGTTCCAATCCAGATATCCTGATCTTCTTCCTGATATACTGAATATATCCTTCTGCTTGTATCAGGTACTATGAACTTTTGCAATTCGCCATGCTTATAGATTCCCAACTTCGTGCTGGCAACAATGATGGTTTCATCAGGACCGCTGCAGAGGAAGTTAGAATTTAAGATCGTATCGGGGGGATGTGGAAACCCTGCAGGGTCATAACGCAGATATTTCGTTGAGGGGAGCCACAAATATCCATCCGAATCAATACAAATGTGCCTGACCCAGTCATATGGTTCTCCGATATCAACCTGTCTGATCTTGATTAGCTTACCTTGTGATAAACTGCCTGAGTATAAATGTTTGTCCCTGCTGGTGAACCAGAGACGGTTTCCTGAAATGGCAAGTGCCATAACATTCAGGGCACGCTCATCACCCGGCAGAGTAAAATGGCTAAAATCAAAACTTGGTGAAAAGAACACACCATGGCCTTCAGTACCCAGCCAGTAATCCCCCTCCTTATCCTGAGTAATGCTGGTGATCGTATAACCATCCAGAAAATGGACACCACTACCTCTAAACAAGTGGTCCTCAAACATGTAAACACCATTGTCGTATTTCACACTTACCCATAATTTATCCTTATCATCCACAAATACGGAAAGGATCTCATCATTAAATGATCTTTGAGCAATAAGCTTGTGATCCTTTATGTAGTATATATTATTCCGGTAGCTGACCAGGTAGGCATTTTTGCCTGTCTCAATAAAATGGCGCTGAAACTCGCGGTGGGTAAATGCCACTTTAATATAATAGGTGCTGTCATTATAAAAAAGATGTCCTTCCTTATAGTAGGAACCCAGCATCCGGCTTAGAATGGTTAAAAAGTAGTCGTTACCCTTATCTTCAAATAAAAGGTAACATGAATCTCTATTGTTAGGCCGCATCGCCGGATGGGCATTGATATTGCCCTCTTTGTCGATATATGCATACCCTCCCTGTCGGGGCGACATCAATAAACCTCCTGCAGAATCAACAAATATTTTGTTAAAATAATTATCCCTGAAATATTTTACAATCGTATCATTATACGGGTAGATGACAAACTCCCCCTGGTCGTAATAGCTGAGCATCCCATTGTAAGCAAGGAACCAGATACGGCCAAATGCATCTTTATAAAGTTTAAGTGTTGAATTGGTAGGCAGGCCGCTGGCTACATTAAAATTAATGAATTCAATGCCGTTATATCTGCAAACTCCATTGTCGGTGGCAAACCACAAAAGTCCGTCATCAGCAACCAGAACATCATATACATCGTTTCCCGGCAAGCCTTCTTCCTCAGTAAATTTGCTGAATTTAGGATCCTGTGGATAAGCAGCCTGTAGAAACAGCGTGACCATTCCGATAACACAACAAAAGATATAATTGATTACTTTTTGATTAAGCATAGCCCTGTGTTACAATTGCAATTTAATCATTTTTTTAATATTCCCAGGTTTTGCAGTGTGCTGCGATTGTTTTGGAGAAAGCAATTTCCTTATTATCTTTGCTGTAAATAAAAGGATTATGATCAAATCGATGACCGGATTCGGCAGAAGCACTCTTGATTTGCCGGAAAGAAGCATCTCCATTGAGGTTAAGTCGCTAAACAGCAAACAATTTGATGCATACCTGCGTTTACCTCCACTTTATCGTGAAAAAGAAGGTGAGCTCAGACTGCTTCTTAATAATGAGCTGGAGCGCGGCAAGATAGAACTCAATATTAATATTGACAAGAACGGTGAAACAGGCGTTTATCAGTTTAACCGGGTCCTGGCAAAGCAGTATTATACAGAGATCAAAGCGCTTGCAGAAGAATTAAACCTGGAAATGAACGACCAGGTGATAAGCACTCTTACAAAGATGCCGGATGTTTTAAAGGCCGAACAAGCATCCCTGTCGGAGGAAGAGTGGGCGCAAGTACGGGAGGCTGTAAAAGCAGCCATTGACAAGCTGAATGATTTCCGGATAAAGGAAGGTGCCGCACTAGAAAAAGACTTGCTCTCCAGGGCAATTTTGATTGAAAAGCTCCTTGAGAAGATCCCACCTCTTGAGGAAAAGCGGATCACACATATGCGGGAACGCCTGAAAAAGCAACTCGAAGATTACCTCCAGCAAGGGACAGTTGATATGAACCGCTTTGAGCAGGAAGTAGTTTATTATATGGAAAAACTCGACATTACTGAAGAGAAGGTCAGGCTAAAAAAACATTGCAGCTATTTTGCTGAAATCCTTGCAGAACAAGGGTCTAACGGGAAAAAGCTTGGGTTTATATCACAGGAAATGGGCCGTGAGATCAACACCCTTGGTTCCAAAGCCAATGACGCCGACATTCAGAAGATCGTCGTGCTGATGAAGGATGAACTGGAAAAGATCAAGGAGCAATTATTCAATATTCTCTGATGGAAGCCAAGCTTGTCATATTTTCCGCTCCCTCCGGGGCAGGCAAGACCACCATCGTCCGTGCCATGCTGGATAGTTTCCAAAATCTTGAATTTTCCATTTCTGCCTGCAGCAGGCCAAAAAGAGAAAATGAAGTTGACGGAGAAGATTATTATTTCCTGGGGGTAGAAGGCTTCAAAAAGAAGATTGAAGAAGATGCCTTCCTGGAATGGGAAGAGGTTTACCGGGATCATTTTTACGGAACTCTGAAATCTGAGGTAACGCGTATCGGGGCAAAGGATCATTATGTGATCTTCGATGTAGACGTTTACGGAGGATTGAACATTAAAAGGCAATTCGGCAGGAAGGCCCTTGCAATATTCATTATGCCGCCTTCTGTTGAAGTCCTTGAGGATCGCCTGAGAAAACGATCGACCGATACTGATAAGAATATCCAAAAAAGAATGGACAAGGCACGGCATGAGATCAGCAAGGCAGATGAATTTGATAAGATCATCATTAATAATGAGCTTAATGATGCCATCGATGAAGCAAAAAGAGCCGTAACAGATTTTTTGAATAATGAGTGAAAAAAGTAAAACCGGGCTGTTTTTCGGATCATTCAACCCCATTCACATTGGGCATATGATCCTTGCCGGGTATATGATAGAATATACCGACCTCAAGGAAGTCTGGTTTGTTGTTTCACCCCAGAACCCACTCAAAGAGAAGAACAGCCTTTTGGCCGATTATCACCGCCTTGCCATGGTAAATATTGCCGTGGAAGATGATGCCCGTATGCGCTCCTGCAATATAGAGTTTAAGATGCCCCAGCCATCATATACCATCGATACCCTGGCATATCTTGACGAAAAGCACCCCGACAGGCACTTTGTATTGATCGGGGGCACCGATATTCTTCCCAGCTTTCATAAATGGAAAAATTACAAGGTTTTGCTGGAAAACTACCCCCTGTATATATACAATCGTCCGCACTATGAGCCGGGAGAATACGGCAATCACACGAATATCAGTTTTTTCGATGCACCCCTGCTCGAAATATCAGCCAGCTTTATCAGGGCTTCAATAAAACAAGAGAAAGACATCCGGTATATGCTCCCTCCCAGGGTGTATGAATACATAATGGAGATGCACTTTTACGAAAAATAGTTGCTGAATGCTATTATACCGGAGTGCCCAGATTAGAGAATCAGGCCAGACCGCCATGCATCATACTCAGAAGTAATAAGTTTCCCGATCTTTACCCGACTCATGCTTTTTAATGTGGACCGGATCGAGGTCTCCCATAATAAGGTCATGAATTCCGCTTTTCAGATCTTCTTCTTCAAAAACCATCTTAATAAGTTCATCACCACTTAGCAGGTTGAGGGCTGCCTTAAGCTTTTTAGCAATAAAACCCATGCTATCCTTTTCGAGTGACAGGCGTACATATTCCTTATCCGGATCATCTTCAATCACTTTGAAGCCCAGCATTTTATTATACTTTAACGCCCTGTCATTACTCTTCAGGATAGTTGCTGTTGGCTTCAGGTTCCATATTGTTATGCCAAGTTCGGCAAAGATCATGGTGCAAAGGGTTGGAATATGTGTCTTTCGATAGTATTTATCCCAGATAAAGATCCCGGTCTCCATCGATTTTTCCTCCCAGTTGATATCCTTTCCATTGATCAGGCCGATCTTCTTTCCCTTGTACTCAATGATGAAATAGAGGTTATAGTTATTGTTGACAGAATGAAACCATTTTTTCTGCATCTCTTCAGTGATATGCTCCCGGTAAACCATATACTTTTTAATACTGTTATGGTTCCGCCAATGCCTGAGCAGTTCAATATCTTCTTCCTGAAGCCTGATGAAACGTATATTGCTTTTCTCAATAAACATTTTGCCCGGTATTTAAGACACTTAATATGCAAAAGTAAGTATTTCCCCCCGTTAGAAGTGAAACAAGCCGATCACCTCAAAAATAATACCTTTGTACGTTCCCGTATCCTCTTAAGAAAATGAGCAAGAATAAGCTGATCCTGATCAATCCTTTTAACCAGCATACCAAGCAGGGCACATATGATACCCATACCATATCGCCCCCGCTGGCGCTGGGGATCATTGCAGCCCTTACGCCGAAGAACTGGGACGTTGAGATCATCGATGAGAATTTCGAAGAATTCGCTTTTACAGATGCAGACCTTGTTGGGATCACGGCCGTAACAGCAAATGTGAACAGGGCATATGAAATTGCATCCTTGTACAAGGAATCAAACATTCCAACCATCATTGGCGGAATACATGCTTCCATGGTGCCCGACGAAGCTGAAAAATACGTGGAGGTGGTGGTAATTGGTGAAGCTGAGAGTATTTGGAAGATACTGATCTCGGATTTTGAAAACGGGCGCTTGAAAAAGCGTTATGATGGTGAACTGCTACCCATGAAGAATATGCCCTTGCCCCGCAGGGATCTTTTTCATCCAAATTATTCTTATGCCAATATACAGACCACACGAGGATGCCCGATGAAGTGTGATTTCTGTTCCGTACATACGTTCAATGGCAGCCAATATCGCCAACGGCCTGTGGAGGAAGTACTCGATGAACTGGAAACCATTCCCCAGGATCTCGTTTATTTTGTCGATGACAACATAATCGGGTATTCAAAGCAATCGGCAGAAAGGGCCATCAGCCTTTTTAAGGGAATGATAGAAAGGGGGATCAAAAAAGATTGGTACTGCCAGGCCTCCCTGAATGTCGCCGACAATGAAGATGTTTTAAAATATGCTGCTGAGAGCGGCTGCCGCCTGATCCTTATCGGTATTGAATCGGAAAAGGAAGAACAGCTTCAGGAAGCCAACAAGAAGCTTAACCTCAAAATGGGCATAGAAAATTATCAGGAGGTTTTCGATCGCATCCATAAATATGGCATCAGTGTTCTGGGAGCTTTGATCTATGGCCTCGACAGTGATTCCATAGAAGACCTTTATGACCGGACACGTTTTGCGATTGACAGTGGCATGGATGCCATGCAGGCCACAATTGTAACTCCCCTGCCCGGAACAGGCCTGTATAAAAGGATGCAAAAAGAGAATAGGTTGACTTACACAAATTATCCTGAAGACTGGAAGTATTATCACTTCCTGGAAGCAGTACATAAGCCGCTTAAGATGAACCCGGATGAATTCATGGAGGCGATGCTTGAAAACTGGTCCATCATGTATGATGACAAACTCTTAAAGAAAAAGATGCTCAGAAGCCTTAAGGCAACACGAAGCCCTAAAGCAGCTACCTGGGCATATCTTTCAAACGTGGAAAGGCATAATATCTGTTTCGGTGACAGTAAGCCGCCGTTGGATCCGAATGTGTTGCTGGGAGGGGTTGGGAATAGAGAATAAAGAATAGAGAATAAAGAACAAGGAATAAGAATAAGAATAAGAATGAGAATAAGAATGAGAATAAGAATGAGAATAAGAATGAGAATGAGAATAAGAATGAGAATGAGAATGAGAATTAGGGATTTATTATATTGCTAAGAGGAGGTTTGTGAGGGATGTGGTCGGTGTATTCAACAGCAATGTATTTTCTATCATTGCGGGTTTACTGGCAAGCATTGTACTGGCACGTGTTCTGGGTCCTGACAAATATGGAATTTTCACTGCTCTTCTCATTATTCCCATAATCGTTGTAAGCCTGACTCATCTGGGCATCCGGGGATCAGCCATTTTCCACGTTGGAAAGAACAAGTTTAACAAGGACGAGTTGGTATCGACAGTAATCGTACTACTGATCCTGGCTTCATTGCTTGGCATACTCCTTACTGTAGCAGCCTATTGGATCTATGATGAGCCCTCCTTCACCCTGCTGATGATCGGGCTGGTCATGTTGGTGATCCCGGGCAGGCTTGCGATCATATATTTCGGCGGGATCTTCCTGGGCAATGATGAAATAAACAAGGCCAATCAACTGAACTGGATCACCAATGCCATAAACCTTGGCTTGATAATTATCCTGGTATGGGTCCTGGGTATGGAAATCGTCGGGGCCGTCATTGCTTTCCTGGTATCAGGAACAATCGTGGCCATTTACGGCATTGTTATATTAATGCGTTCATTCAGGATCAGGATAAAATTTCATTATCACATCATTAAAAGCCTGTTAAGACTGGGTATACTGTTTTCTGTGTCCTTTTTTATCCTCCAGTTAAACTACCGCATCGACATCCTGCTGATCGAAAAGCTCAGGAATGCCACGGAGGTGGGCATATATTCCATCGGGGCCTCAGTGGCAGAGCAACTCTGGCAGTTACCCCTGGCTGTCGGCATAGTGGTGTTCAGCCGTACAGCCAATGCCGAAGACCGGTCAGCTATGACCGCTACAACAGGTGTGCTTTTACGGCTGTCATTTTTGTTCTCCATTGTCGCAGCGGTGGTGATCTATTTCCTGGTACCTTATCTCGTTCCACTCATTTTTGGAGAAGAATATTTTGGCAGTATCCGCATCATTCAATTGATACTTCCGGGCATCATTATGGTGGTGATGTTCCGCATCCTGAGCGGCCACCTCGCAGGCCTGGGAAGGCCGGAGGTAACCCTGTATGTTTTTCTGCCAGCACTGGTTATTAATATACTGTTAAACCTGTGGTGGATCCCGCTTTATGGCGGAGAAGGCGCTGCCATGGCTACCAATGCCAGCTATACGGTGGGCTCGATAGGCTACCTGATCGTTTATTCCCGCATATTGAAAGTACCGGTTAAAGATATCCTGCTTGTCAGGAAAAGTGATTTTGCCCAGGTCAGGCAGATGATAAAGGGGCTGAGGAATTAAGGTTGCCAACCTTATTAGGGTTGGCAACCCTATAATTATTATTTTTGCTTCCGGATGGAAGAATTTAATACGGAAATAAAGCAAAAAGGTATTCCAATCTTCTTTGTTGTTGGCAGGCCCCGCTCCGGTACTACGCTGCTAAGGACCCTCTTCGATGCACACCCAAATGTGCTCGTTCCTCCTGAGTGCCAGTTTATTATTAATCTGTACCCTAAATATGGAAAGATCACAAACTGGTCCAAAAAAAACCTGGAAAGCTTTTACAAGGAACTGATCAGGCAATGGCTATTTGACTTTTGGCCAATAGATCGGGAAAAGCTTTACCAAACCCTGATGCAATGTGAAGGAGAAATTGATTATGGTACGATATGCAAGCTGGTATACCGTGAATATCAATCCATGTTTGATCATGACATCATCCATGCTATTGGTGACAAGAATCCGGGTTACACCATCTATACAGAAAAACTACTGAAGATATTCCCTGAGGCTAAATTCATCCACATTATCCGCGATTACCGTGACAATTTCCTTTCCATAAGGAATGTGGATTTCGAGCTCCCTTTTATTTCCCTTACCACAGCGAAATGGAAGATATTCCTGAAGCGATTCAGAAAGGCAGCTGAGCAAAATCCAGGCACACACTTTGAGATTCGATA
>DAOVZP010000030.1 GCA_030635045.1 Bacteroidota bacterium
AATGGAAGTGGATAGATGTTGATGACTTGCTGAAGGATATTGATCAGTTTCCTGATAAATACACAGTATGGTTTAAGATCGCAGTGAAGGAAATGGGGGATAGGGGATATCTTAGATAATAGTTACTGGTTGCTGGTTACTGGTTGCTGGTTGCTGGATGCTGGATGCTGGATGCTGGATGCTGGATACTGGATACTGGATACCGCCTACTGCCTACTGTCTTTATTTCTGATTTCAGATTTCAGCTATCAGATTTCATCCTTCCTGCTTCATCATCTCCTCCATCGCCTTCTGCAATTCCACCGGCTTTTGTGTGCCAATCAGGGTTTTCTTTCCGCTTTTCAGGTATAGCTGCAAGCCCATATTTCCTGATACATTATAGGCAATGCCCCGTTTTCCGCCCCTTACGCGTATGCCCCAGCCTCCATATTCTGCGATTGGTTTGTATTTCCTTACTTCAAAGGTATTGATCTCATCGGGCCGGATATGCTTTTCCTTGCGATGAAACGGAAAAAACCTGAAATATATACCATCATTCCTGACCCTTGTTACCAGCTTAAGTTTTAAGAGTAAGAAGATCAGGGCTAAAGGGATAATACTCAAAAGTATCATTGTGAGGTCTGATCCGGCTTTATCAGCTTCCTGTTCCGCTGTAATTGATGAAAACATGGCATATCCCCATCCGCCTACGGTAAACAGTACAATCAGAAGTATCCAGACCTGCCGGAATCTTTGTGTTTCATTAAAATATGCTCTTGCCATGATCAGATGCTTTTGTTAAGATTTGAAAAGTCGCGTCCTGTAGGCTGCTGAAATACCTTCAGGTCAAATTCCTGGACAACCGCAAGGATATGATCGAATATATCTGCCTGGTTGTCTTCATATATATCCCACTCCTGGTCCTTCGAGAAGACATATACCTCAATGGGAAGTCCGTCACCTGTTGGCTGAAGCTGCCTCACAAGGAATGTCATATCATTATGCACTTTGGGGTTGTTTCTGAGATAGCCTTTCAGGTAAGCCCTGAAGATGCCAATATTGGTCTGCCTTCTGCCATTTACAAGGATACCATTATCAATATTCTTTTTGTCATTATAATTTGTAAGCAGCTTTTCAGTTTCTTCAACATATTCAGAAACATATTCGAACTTTTGAAAACGCTCAAGCATTTCAGGTGTGCAGAATTTGATGCTGTTCATATCAATGTTGATGGAGCGCTTGATCCTTCTACCACCGCTTTCTTCCATACCCCGCCAGTTCTTGAAGTAGTCGGTGATAAGGGTATATGTTGGGATCGTAGTGATTGTCTTGTTCCAGTTCTGTACCTTCACCGTGGTTAGTGAAATATCTGTTACTGTACCGTTAGCACCATATTTCGGCATTTCAATCCAGTCGCCAATTCGCACCATGTTGTTGGCAGAAAGCTGTATCCCACCTACAAAACCAAGAATAGGATCTTTGAATATCAGCATCAGCACCGCTGAAAAAGCCCCAAAGCCTGCAAGCCACCCCAGGTTCCTGTCGCCGAGCAGCACAGTGATAATGATCACGAAAGCAATAGTATATGCAATGATCTTGGCAACCTGTATATACCCTTTTATCGGCTTTCCCCTGGATACTTCATACGATTGGTATATCTCATTCAAAGCGTTGAGTATTGCAGTTACCACCTGCAGGAATATGATCACCATATAAATGGCCGTGATGATCTGAATGATCCTGTTCAGGAACTCAAAATCGGAAAGGGCGTGGGAGCTAAGAAAGTTGATGACTATGGCAGGGGCGAGGTATGCAAGCCTGATGAAAACCCGTTTCTCAGCAAGGATATCATCCCATTTTGTTTTCGAGCGTGCAACGATAATGTGCACTGTTTTAATAATGAAATACCTCGCTACGAAAAAGGATAAGATGGCGAGGATGACAATGATGATCACCCAGAAGAATTCTCTAAGGATCACCGCATACTCCTGACTGAGGCCCAGGCCTGTAAGCCAGTTTACCAGGATGGTGTTGAAACGTTCGATCATATCAGGATGCTTTTAAAACCAAAATTAGCATCTTTTATGATTTTTAACAAGAATTGTTAATTAATGATAAGGAAAAGTTGCTGGTCACTGTTTACTGGATGCTGGTTACTGGATGCTGGATACTGGATACTGGATATTGGATGCTGGATGCAGCCAACAGCCCCCAGCCTACTGCCCAACTCTTATTTCCCTATGAACTTCCCAATCTCCTGCACATACTTCTCACGGATCTTATCCAGGACTTCCATTTCACAATTCTGATCGTTGTAGATCCTGATATAATCTTCGATGCCGGTTTTTCTGTAAATGGTTGCCAGTGCAGCATCCCAGTTGGTATTATCAATATTGTTCCTGACATGTGTGGTCATATCATCGAACTCATCCCAGTCGAGTTTTACCGGAACCTGGAAATATTTCATGGAAGCGTCCTCATTGTCCTGCAGGGTGCTGTCGTTGATGAGGGTCATCAAAAAATACTTCGTAACCCTGATCAATCCGGAATATGGTTTTACATTCTTACCCGGAATGAAGGCGATGCCCTCATCTTTAAAGGCTTTGAGAATTGCCGGCACCTCTTCATAATTGCTGAGGTTTTTGATCCTGATACTTTGCACCATGCTGTTCTTGAAGAACACCCGTGCCGGGGTGCCGTCAAATGTGAAGCTGTGCTTTTGCTTAACTGCTTTTATCGACCTGATGATGAATTCATCAGTGTATTTTGTCCTGCTGAGCAGGAATAAAGATCTTGGATTATCCTGATCAGGCACCGTTGTTCCGTGATATCCGGGGAAAGGATGCTCTGACTCCAGTACCAGGTCACGGTATCCAATGCTTTTGAGTATTTCTTTTTTCTCAATATGACCAATGGTCTCTATAATGTGCTGTGTCATAGGAAGTTCGTTAGTTTTTATTGTAAAGCCTTTTATGTGTTTACAATACTAACAATTTATGGAGGGTTTTGTTTGAACTGGTCACTGGCTACTGGCTACTGGTTGCTGGTTGCTAGCTGCTAGCTACTGCCTACCGCCTACTGCCTACTGCCTACCGCCTACCGTCAACCGTCAACCGTCAACTAGTCTTCCGCTGCAAACATAGGGTCCCACGGCGGGAGCAACACCGGTTCTGTATCCAGTATATCCAGGGTTTTTTTGTCGAGGAAGTCCTTATGGATCACAAGCCGGAACATGTATTCACTGAACCATTCGTCTGTCATGATGAGGAAGCCTTTGAAGCCTTTTTCCCCCCAGCTGTTCTCAAGCAGCCATTTGTCGATGCTTCCATCGGGGAGGATGTTCACACCCACCAGGCTCATGCCATGGGAGGAGCCACTGTCGTAAGTTTTGATACGTCCGGCTTTATCCATGGAGAAATCCACACCGAACAGCTCATCATAATCGAAGTTGTTTACATCCAGCATGCCTTTTTCGCTTTCAAGTTGCTTGCCGACATCACAGGAAAAATACATGGCCTCATTGGCAATGATGGATGCTTTTGCAAAATCCTTTATCTCGTCAACAGGCAGGTTGATATATTTCCAGTTGCCGCCTTCCAGCATATGACGGTCGTATTCGATCTCATAAAGTTTATAATACTCCCTGGTCGGGTCATTCATGAACATGACATAATCCCTGAGGTCTATTCCTACCATCTCCTCATAGAATGATTTCGGGGTATATGTTTTCAATTCGCTGATATTTCCATCTTTGTCTTCATATTGCCATGGAAACTCTGTAGGAGGATTTCCCAGGCACAGGACCAGGATCCTGTAGATGTCACTGAGCATATTGATCTTTTCCTCCCTTAGCCGGCCTTCCTCACTGCCCTCTGCTGACATTTTTCTTAGTGTCAAAGCATCTTCCCTGAGTTTTCTTCTCAGGAAACGCGACATCCAGCGGGTATTTTCACTGTTATTGCTTTCCGGCATCACAGATGCAGGAACTGCCCCGTATTTTTCGACGATATCGACAACACCTGTCCATTGGCCACCATCCCCGATCGGATTTTTGAAAAGCCAGTCTACCTTGCGGTCGTCTTCAGGAAGATCTGCTGTCGCGATGACCGATTCGAGGAAAAAATTTGATTTTTCAAGCTGGTCCCAGAAAAAACCATAGTTCTGCGAAAACTCGAATTCTTTCATGTTATACTTTTCGATCACTTTAGGCCTGAGCACATTGAGTCCGGTAAACAGCCAGCAGCGGCCGGACGACTTCTGGTTTGTGATGCCTTTGATCTCAACTTTATTGGTGAAGTAGGGATTTACCTTGCCCAGGTTTTCCCGGTTCACGGCAAGTTTGCTGATATCGTTTGAACTGATGGCGTTCATCAGCGCCCGCGTGTCTTCATCAAAAGTTACGGATGACTTGATCTTTGCGATTTCCTCATTGTTGAGGCTGCCTTGTGCCGATGCAATGGAGGAGGCTGTAATGAGAATAAAAGCGAAAAGTGTAATTCTGTAAATGCTATTCATAATATTATGATTAGATATATTTCTCAAGGATTTCTCTTAGTTCTTCATAGTTTCTGCATACGGGTAGTTGCGGAAAGTCTGCTATGACCTTGTCGGGAGGGCAGAACAGTATCCCAACATCTGCCTGCAGGAGCATGCTGGTATCGTTGTATGAATCGCCGAATGCTATCACCTTATATTCCAGGCTTTGCAATGCCTGTGTGACCTTCTTCTTCGGATCCGGCTGCCTCAGCTTATAGCCTACGATACGGTCTTCATCATCAACGATGAGGTTATGACAGAAGATTGTGGGCCGGTCGAGCTGCTCCATCAGGGGGTCAGCAAACTGGGCAAAGGTATCGGACACGATGATGGCCTGTGTCCGTTTCCTGATCCACCAGAGGAACTCCAGGGCTCCGTCGAGAGGCTTGATAGTGGCAATAACATCCTGAATATCTTTCAGCTTCAGGCCGTGTTTATCCAGGATCCTGATCCGCTGATTCATCAGCTTATCGTAGTCAGGCTCATCACGGGTGGTCATCCTTAGTTCTTCGATGCCGGTACGATCAGCAACGTTGATCCACACTTCAGGAACAAAAACACCTTCGAGGTCGGAACAGATTATATACATGTTGAATTGGTTGAATTAGTTGAATTAGTTAAATTGGTTGTGCTTCGACTACGCTCAGCATGACAGTTAGTTGAATCAGGGTTTTTACTGTCAACCGTCAACTGTCAACTGTCAACTGTCAACTAACTCAACACTATTTGTAATTTTCAACGAGGTAAAGTTTAAAGTCCTCGTAGTTATTATCTAAATGATCAAAGCTTTCCATCTTATCCTCCAGTCCTTCCAGGCTTGGGGGCAAGGCCGGGTCAAAGCCGAGTAGCTTTTCAATTTCCTGCGGGAATTTGGCCGGGTGAGCAGTCTCCAGTGCAACACACAGCTGATCCCTGCCACAATCGTCCTGAGATTCCTTACAATATTCCACTAATCCTGCCCAGCCTACCGAGCCATGGGGTTCAAGCAGCAATTCATGCTCTTTCCATGCCTCCTGTATTGTCTCCCTGGTCTTTGAATCACTGATGCTTGTCGACCATATCTCACTGCGCATCGCTTCCATGTCGGCAGGGGTAAATATCTTTCCGCTTTCGTCCATCATCCCGCCATAGAGAGCCACCAGCCTTGCAAGGTTGCTCGGATGGCCTACGTTCATGGCACTGGAAATGCAGTTCTTTGAAGGAACGATCTTATCATAATTTCCTGTTTCCAGGAATTTCGGGAATTCGTCATTTTCATTCGTAGCAATGATGAAGCGCTTAACCGGCAATCCCATCTTCATGGCCAGCACACCACCCATCATATCGCCGAAATTTCCGGAAGGAACAGAAAAGACGATCTCTTCACCGGCAGTCTTCCTCAGCTTCGCATAAGCATAGAAATAATAAACGATCTGTGGTATTATCCTGCCAACATTAATTGAATTAGCTGATGACAGGCCCAGGTAATCCAGCTCAGCATCGGAGAATGCCTGCTTTACCAGTGCCTGGCAATCGTCGAACTTGCCATCGATGGCAATGATGCGCACATTCTTTCCGAGGGTGGTCATCTGCTTTCTCTGCCTGTCGGTAACCTCTGTTTCAGGAAAAAGCACCGCCACATCAATATTGTCGAGTCCGTAAAAAGCATTGGCGATGGCGCTGCCTGTATCCCCGGAGGTGGCAGTCAGGATCAGGAGCTTCCTGTTGTTTTGCTTCAGGTAATATTGCATCAGCCTGGCCATCATGCGTGCGGCAAAGTCTTTGAAAGAGGCTGTAGGCCCCTGGTCGAGCCGCATTACATAATTGCGATCATAAACATGCTCCAGGGGGACTTCATAGTCGTAGGCATCTTCCGTTATCGCCAGGAGCTCTTCATCGGTGATCACCCCATGCAGGAATTTACTTGCCACGCGGAAGGCAATCTCCGGGTACTCCATATCTGTGAGCGCCAGGATCTCTTCCTTTTCCATGCGCGGGATATATTCCGGCATGAAGAGGCCTTTATCGGGTGCAAGCCCTTTGAGCAGTGCCTCATCAAAGGGAACAGGGGCCGCAATAAGGTTGGTTGAATAAAATAAGATGCTTTTGTCCATAAAATTACCGCTTACCATCCGAGTGTCGCCGAGGACGCCCCTCCGGCCGAATACTCAGGTGAGGATTTACTGATTTTCTTTCCATCAAGTACCTCCAATGACCGGTCGATGTCTGCGATGATGTCGTCGGGGTGTTCACCGCCAACGCAGAGCCTGATCAGGGTCTGTGGTATGTCAGCGAGCTTGCGCCCCTCTTCCCCTTGCTGTGAATGTGTTGAGATAGCAGGTATGGTTGCAACGGATTTGATTCGACCCAGGTCGGTTGCACGCCAGATCCTTTCAAAGGCATCGAAAACATCCCTGGTATCCTGTGCGGTACCTTTGATCCTGAATGACATAAGGTGGCCAAAGCGGTTCACCTTTTCTCCGTTATATTGCTCATCGAACTCGGAATCTACCAGCACCAGGTATTTTTTCGCAAGCTCATGTACCGGATGGCTTTCAAGTCCCAGGTAGTCGACCTGCTCAATGTGTTTATGTCCTTCAAGATGCCTGGCGATCTTAAGGGTGCTGCGGCTCAGCCTGTCCATGCGCGACCGGATGGTCCTGATATCGTTTACGGCCAGTATGGCATTCATTGGGGAGATATTTGGCCCGTTGTCCCTGTTGGGAAGGGTTTTCAGGTACATGGCAAAATCAGCTTTCATCTCGTCGCTGCCAAACCTGGCGCGAATATTTTTCCTTGCGATGAGGGCGCCACCTATACCAAAACCACTTGTGCTCAAAGATTTTGTTACCGATTGAATGACAATATCTGCTCCATAGCCGAGTGGCCGCATAAGGGCCGGTGATGCCACTGTGGCATCAATGATCACGGGCAGGTTGTATTTCTCACCCAGCTTGCAAACCTCTGCCAGGTCGAAGAATGCCAGTCCGGGGTTACTGGGCATTTCACCATACAGAAAACGAGTGTTTTCGTCGATCAGTGACTCCCATTCATTGATATCAGCCGAGTTGATCACCTTACGCCATTCTACATTCCTTTCTTCATCCTTGCGCATGGCAAATTGCTGGAAGGTCCCGCCATATACCTGGCAGGTTGCCACAAAGTTCATTTTCTGATCCGGATCATCATGATCAACGCATAGCAGGTTGTCTGCTGCACTGGCGATGGCGGCCATACCTGAAGATGTTGCGATGCATGATGCGTCGACACCGGTTCCGTAAGTTTCTAAAAGGGCAAGGACGCCCTCCAGGTAATACATGGATGGATTGGCGATACGTGAATAACACCATGTGGGGACCTCATATCCCAGTGCTGCTTCCATCTCGTCCGAATCGCGGTAAGCCTGTGAAGTGGACATATACATGGGTTCAATGATAGAACCCTGGTTGAAATCAAGGGCCTCCTGCATAGAGTAGACGCCGTGAACGGCAATGGTGTCGAAACGGCACGACTTCATCTTATTGATGTTCTCTTCATGCCATTTCATTGACCGTTTCGCAGCATCAATGTAATAGTTTTTACCTTTTGGACACATAAACTCTTCTCCTATAATTAATTGTGGTTTTAATCTGAAATTACGAGCCAAAATTATAAAAAATTATGCTATATAAATTCTAGCCGCCACCACGAATGGTATTTTTACTGAATATAAATAGTTAAGTCAGCACCTTCATCACATGAATTTTATAACCACAACTCCAACCTGCCTGCCGGCAGGCAGGACTCCAAACTCCCAAATTCAGGCACTTTAAGTATTCCAAGTACTCCAAGTACTCTAAGTACTCCAAGTACTTTAAGTACTTCAAGTACTCTAAGTACTATTTTTAGTGAACCATCCGCCCCCTCACTTGTTGATTTTACGTACTTTTGCATATCATTTTAAAATCACCTGCATATGAATTATGATCTTATCATTATAGGCAGTGGCCCGGGAGGTTATGTTGCTGCCATCAGGGCCAGCCAGCTCGGACTGAAAACGGCTGTGGTTGAGAAATCCGAACTGGGTGGCGTTTGCCTGAATTGGGGGTGTATTCCCACCAAGGCATTGCTGAAGAGTGCCCAGGTTTTTAATTATGTGAACCATGCTGCAGATTACGGCGTGAAGGTTGACGGAGAAATAAGCGCTGATTTTAAGGCAATGGTCAAAAGAAGCCGTGAGGTGGCCTCCGGGATGAGCAACGGGATACAATATCTTTTTAAAAAGAATAAAATTGCACATCTTGCCGGCATGGGAAAAGTGCTTCCCGGAAAAAAGGTTGAAGTGACCGATGCTGAAGGAAAGAAGAAAGAATATACTGCTGAACATATCATTATTGCTACCGGTGCCAGGTCAAAGGAGCTTCCCTTCCTGAAACAGGACGGCAAAAAAGTGATCGGCTACCGCGAAGCCATGACCCTTCCAAAACAGCCCAAATCCATGGTTGTGGTAGGCTCAGGTGCCATAGGCTCCGAATTTGCATATTTCTACAATAGCATAGGCACGGAGGTGACACTCATTGAAGTGCTGCCGAATATTGTTCCGCTGGAGGATGTCGATGTCTCCAAACAGCTTGGCAGGTCCTTTAAGAAAGCCGGCATCAAGGTGCTGACAGGCGGTGCTGTGGAAAATGTCGATTCGAAAGGAAAAACATGCAAGGTGACTGTCAAAACAAAGAAAGGCGAAGAGGTGATCGATGCTGAGATCGTCCTTTCAGCTGTTGGTATTGCACCCAACATTGAAGGCATAGGCCTGGAAGACGTTTCTGTTGAAACAGAGAATGGAAAGGTGAAGGTTGATGATTACTATCGCACCAGTGTGCCCGGCTATTACGCCATTGGCGATATCGTACATGGCCCTGCTCTAGCACATGTGGCCTCTCATGAAGGCATCACATGTGTCGAGAATATTGCGGGACTCTATACGGAACCGGTCGATTATGGCAATATTCCTGCATGTACCTATACAAATCCGGAAGTTGCATCGGTTGGAATGACCGAACAGCAGGCAAAGGATGCCGGATATGAGCTCAGGATCGGGAAATTTCCTTACACCGCATCCGGAAAGGCCAGTGCAGCCGGTAATAGGGATGGTTTTGTGAAAGTGATCTTTGATGCCAAATACGGCGAATGGCTGGGTTGTCACATGATCGGGGATAATGTTACCGAAATGATCGCAGAGGCAGTGGTAGCCAGGAAGCTGGAGACCACAGGGCATGAGATCATCAAATCCGTTCATCCGCACCCGACCATGTCAGAGGCGGTGATGGAAGCTGTGGCAGCTGCTTATGATGAAGTAATTCACCTATAAAGAGTGTTGAGTGTTGAGTTTTGGGTTTTGAGTTAATTGTATATGATTGTGGGGAATGTATTGAAGGCTTAATGCAAATTATTATCTGAAATA
>DAOVZP010000294.1 GCA_030635045.1 Bacteroidota bacterium
AGGAATCGATAGAATAATGGGGTGTGCCGCCATTGTATACCCAATTGTTGAAGAATCCACTCATGTCGATGCCGGTGTTTTGTGAAAAAACAGTTTCCATGTCGTAGGATGAGATCGATGTGAATGCCAGATCTTCAAGATAGTCTTTACAGGCATCAAAAAAGACATCATCACCCAGGTATGCCCTGAGCGCCTGTACAATAGTGGCTCCCCTGTCATAAGCACTGGTTCCGTATGTGTATTCCTGAGGAATATTATTGATGGGATGATAAGCGCCTTCTTCTGTATGACAGCCGTAGAGGACACTGGCATGCATAGTTCTCATCTGAACTTTATATAAAGAAGGGTCATCGAGTACCTCCACATAATAGTGTTGACAGAAAGTTGCCCAGCCCTCATTGATCCACATTTCCTCTGCTTTATCACAGGTGATTTTATCGCCAAACCACATATGGGACAATTCATGTGCATAAAGGTCTTCATATGTGGCATTGCCTGTAATACAGAAATTTGGATATGCAATATTTGTTGCATGTTCCATTGCTCCCTGTGCTGTTCCCACATAACCAATCCGGTGCCAGTCGTAAGCTCCAAACTTATCTTCAAATAAGGCGAGAATATCATGGATGCGTGCGAATGAACCGGGAACCTTCAAAGTGTCTGAAGGCCTTACATAATACGTGATCGGAATATCCCTTTCGATGCCTGAGTAGCTATCGAGCACAAGTTCGTATTCCCCAATTGCAACAGATACCAGGTAAGTTGGGATGGGGTTATGCAACAGCCAGCGGAAAGTATGGGTGCCGTTTCCATTATTGGTTACCTCAAGAAGTTCTCCGCCACCCACGGCAGTCATTGCTTCAGGTACGGTAGCTTTTACTTCATAAATAGCCCTGTCGGTAAAATCATCAATGCAGGGAAACCATGATTTCCCAAGGTTGTGAGGGATCCAGCTAATGCCAACCCCAAGATTAAAAGCATAAGAACCGGAATAATGAAAGCCCCCCCAGCTTTCATGGAAAGGCTGGCCATTATAGTATACAAGAACATCAATGGTGTCGCCGGGTGATATGGGGGATTGTAACGGGATATTCAATATTTCCTCCGGATGAGTGAATCCGATAATTTTTTGCTGATCCACAAATACTGAATCAACAGTCAATTCCATTAATTGTAACTGAATAATATCAAGATCAGCAACAAGTGGCACAAGGGTAATATTGGTATTTGCCGTAATTGTCTTGGCTGTCATATCAACCTCCTGCAGGTCAATGACGTATTTTACTGCATGTATGGTGTCTCCCGGAGTTACCTGGCTTTGAACCTGAATATTCAGGAGAAGAAATGCAATTAGGAATACACTAAGTTTAACTGAATCAGAACGGATTTTCATGGCTTGTTTTTTTGATAAGAAAATATAAATGGCCACGTAATGGTAACCATAACAAATGTAGTGAATTATTCATACATTTGATGCTTAAAGGGAAGGGTAGGATCAACTGTTCGTTATTGAACATTATAAGATAAAAACCGAACACTTTTAAATTCTCCCGTTTCATGATGTGTTTGCTACTATTTGCAAACCAATTAATTAGCAAAGTGGCATATTTTTAGATGCATATTGAAAAATTTAAAACCAGATAACAATGATTAATATTGTATCACTTAAAGGACTTACATTCCTTCGTCTTTTTATTACCGGGACATTTATTACTCTTCTGGTGCTCATTTTGAGCGCCTCGCAGCTTAGGGCTCAGCAGCAATGGTCCTTGCAGGATTGTATCAATTATGCTTTTGATAACAACCTGGATATTAAGAAGCAGGTGCTGATGGTGGAAACCAATAAAGCCAACGTGCTCCAGACAAAACTGAACACCTTGCCAAGCATCAATGCCGGGGCCAGTACGGTGAATAACTGGGGTCGCACCATCGACCAGTATACCAATACTTTTGCTACAAGCAGGGTCAGATCTGATAATATGTATATACAGGGAAACATTACCCTGTTCAGTGGCTTACAGAAGGTAAACCTGATCAAGCGGAACCAGCTTACACTGCAGTATTCCCAGTTTTCACTTGATGATCTCCTTGATAATATATCCCTGACAGTGGCAGGGTATTATCTGGATATCCTTTTTAATCAGGAGTTATTGATGATTGCCAGGGAGCAGCTTGGTGTAACCGAACAACAGGTAAGGAGAATGGAAAAACTGGTTAATGCAGGTACGCTGGCCAGGGGTGACCTGTTGAACATTCAGGCCCAGGCTGCACGTGAAGAATTACAGGTTGTAGAGTCTGAGAACAGGCTTGAGATATCTTATCTGAGCCTGATGCAGCTGATCGACTATCCGGTGAATGAAGATTTTATTGTGATGATACCACGTCTCAGGTCAGTGGAGGCTCCTTCAATCGATATCACTTCAGATCAGATTTACGGCTATGCTGTGTTAAATCGTCCTGAAGTCAGACTGGCCGAACTCAACGTAGATATTGCACGGAGAGACATTTCCATAGCACGTGGACAGCAAAGTCCGGTAATCAGCCTGGGTGGCTCATGGGGAAGTGGTTATTCGGGCCTCAGCCAGGAGGGATTAAATCCTTATTATGAAACTGTTCCCATTGGTTATGTTGAAGGTACTGGCGAAAGTGTTGTGACGGATTATGTAAACTATAGCGACTATAAGGTAAAAGACTGGAGTGCCCAGCTGAATGATAATAATAACCGGACTGTTGGCTTTTACCTGAATATTCCCATCTTCAACGGCTGGCAGGTGAGGAATAACATCACACAGGCAAAAATTGCCAGAGAAAGTGCTGAGCATGACCTTCAGATGACAAAAAATAATCTTAGAAAGGTTATTCAGCAGGCCTATGCTGATGCTATCGCTGCCTTGAAAAAGTATGGATCCTCCATGAAACAGGTTGCAGCCCAAAGTGAAGCCTTTAAATATGCTGAACAGAAGTTTGACGTCGGGCTTATCAACACCGTTGAATATAATGAGATCAAGAAAGAGCTGACACTGGCACAATCTGATTTGTTACAGGCCAAATATGACTATGTTTTCAAAACAACGATCTTGAGTTTTTATATGGGTAACCCGCTGTCAATAGAATAGGCAGAAGCAATGACAAGCAGTTGGGATACATTTAATGTTTGCCTATCTTTGCGCAGCGTTTTGTGAATAAAAACTCCCTTGTCCATACATTGAATAACAGTTAAACCTAAAGCCTAATGTTTAAGAAGAAGAAAACCTGGATCATCATTGTTGTAATCCTCCTGGTGATCCTGATCATTTTTGCGGTTAATAAAGGCAATTCAGGCCGTGGCCTGGCAGTTTCGGTTGAAGAAACAAAATTTG